>NZ_JABRWO010000013.1 GCF_013618625.1 Bremerella alba
AGGTGGAGGTGGAGGTGGATTCGGTGGCGCAACAAGACGCCCTAGTTTTGCCCAGCCGAATGCATCGGGGGGAGAACCTCAGGTCACACCGGCCCTAAAACCAATGCGGCAACGAGTTGACGGTCTTTCTATCGAGAAGGAAGCTGGCAAAAAGTTGGCTCCTGGGCAACGGGCCATGTTCGACTCGCAACTTGGCGAGCAACAACTCGGCTGGGGAGCCAATCAGATGCGATGGGACGACATGTCGACGTTCCAGCAGCGCAGTTGGTATTACGATTCTCAGGGGAATGCCAATCTCGGCCTTCAAGTTCTCGATGCCCGTGGGCGTTACTCGAACCGAGCCATTCAGGTAACCGATCGGGGTAAGGCAAACCAAGAGTTCTTATTCGCTCTGGTCGACGAAGCCGCGAAAAATGGCGACCTCTTGCTGCCCGGATTACCACCACAAGAAACGGCGTTCTGGTCACCTAACCTAGTCACCGACGACCAAGGTTTGGCCAGTGTTGATATTACACTGCCACCCAATTCGACCACATGGAAACTGCTTTCCAAAGGTATCACTGTTGAAACATTGGCCGGTGAGGCGGAAGCTGAACTGACGGTTACCAAGCCTTTGTTCGCTGACTTAACCTTACCGATGGCGTTTCAAAGTGGAGACACAATCCAAATTCCAGTCCGAGTCTTCAAGACAAACGGCGAGCCTGGCAAGGTCGAACTGACACTTGAAATCAGCATCGGTGACAAGACAGTCACCCAAAAGAAAACAATCGACTTCAAGCAAGAAACCGAGCGTGATCTACTCATACCTTTGAAGATTGATCCCGCCTCGGTAAAAAATGCCGATCCAGCCGTGGCCGAACTTCGCTTAGAAGTTCGCGCTGGCGACATGGCCGATGTGCAGCGACAGTCGGTGCCGATCCGCCACCGCAGCTATCGCGTTGTCCGTTCGGCCGCAGGCCAGGCTTCCAGTGACATGACAGCGGTGGCCAAGTATCCAGAAGGAATGCCTTGGGAGAACCCCACGCTGAGTATTGTGATCGGCCCTAATGTGCGTTCCGACCTCATGAGCGTACTGGATCCTCCGGTCGTGCCGCTCTATCGATGTGGCACCATCTCGGCGACACCGATCGACACGCTGACGAGCGATATCCTCGCCGGCATCGCCTTAGAAAGTCTACTGAAACAAAGCCCAGGCCAAGGCGGCCCCTCACTGGATACGGTGAAATCAAAGGTCGACTCCGCGATCGCTTCCTTAATCGTCATGCAAAACGACAATGGTGGATTCAGTTGGAGTGGTTCACTAACAGCAACCAATCGCTACTCGACAGCCCGCGCTCTTTGGGCGCTCGCTGCCGCTCGCAAGGCGGGACATCGCATCGATATCGATCTAATCCAAAAGTCGGTCCATGCGGTTAAGAATGAGATCCCCAAACTTCCGGTTGGCGACTATGACAGCAAGGCGACCTTGCTGCATGCCTTGACGATTGCAAATAGCGGCGATTTCTCGTTAGCCAATCAATTGCATCGCAATCGACAATCACTCACCGCTTCTGGCTGCGCTTATCTGGCGCTAACGTTTGCAGAGATGAACCGCAGCGATACGGCCCGAGAATTGACAGACCTAGTTAAGAACAAGATCGGCCAGCAGGGAATCTCGGGCTGGAATAGTTCGAATGTCGAGTCCCAAGCCCTGTACGCGTTGTGCCTTTTGGCAACTCAGCCTAAATCACCTGAGATGACGAAAGTAGCCAAGCAAGTTCTCCAGGCTCGCAGTGGTCATCGTTGGCAACCGGACAAGGCTACCGGACCTGCCATGATCGCAACCTGCGGCTGGACCGCCGGTCAAGCGTTAGCGGCCGACGACTACCAATTGGCCATCTTGATCAATGACCGCCAGGTAGAGACTCTAAAGATTGACGCGAATAGCCTGACTCAAACCATTGATATTCCGGCCGATTTCCTGAAGCGAGAGAAACAGGAGACCGTTCGATTTCAATTGACTGGACGAGGTGAGTTCACCTATCGCTGCGAACTGTCGGCGGATGTTCCTCTCGACAAGCTTGAGACGAATACCTCGCGATGGTATGTACGGCGCTACTACGACCCAGCTCCGCTGCGATTCGACGGAGAGGAGATTCCCCGCGGATTTGGTGTCGTCAATGGTAGTTACCAATCGTTCCGGAATGAACTCACCGAGTTACCCTCCGGCGAACGAGGTCAGGTACGCGTCAACATCTATCGCAGTAACGTCCGCAATGACGAAGAAGAACAGCAGATGGAATACCTGGTCGTCACCGAACCTATTCCCGCAGGGACGACGGTCGATCCAAGTTCGATCAGCGGAAGCTTCGAACGTTACGAGCTTCACCCAGGCTACATCTTATTTTACTTAGGACCGAGCCGCAGTTCGCGTTATCTCAAATACGAGTTGGTCGGCATTCAGCCGGGCAGCTACTACACCGGCCCCACGTTGGCTCAAGATGTTTACCGCCCCGAAAGTCTTGCAGTGGGTAAGTCTAAGTCGCTTATAGTTCTCGCCAGTGGCGAAGAAAGTGGTGATAAATACCAACTTACACCGCAGGAACTCTACGAACTTGGACGCCGCAAGTTCGACAAAGGCGACCTCGCCGGTGCCGAGGTTCACTTAACGGAATTGTTCAGCAACTGGTCGCTCGACAACAATCCATTCCGTGAAACGACCAAGATGCTATTTGACATTCATCTTCAAGCCAATCACTCGGCAGAAGCGGTCAAGTTCTTCGAATTGCTGATCGAGAAGTTCCCGGACGAACAAATCCCCTTCGCCAAGTTATTGAAAGTTGGGGACGCTTATAACGAACTAGGCGAATACGAACGTAGTTACCTGGTCTTCCGAGCAACAGTTGAAGCCAACTTCATGGTGGAAAGCCAAGTCGCTGGGTTCTTGGTCGATCAAGGCGAAGTCATTCGCAGTATCAAAGTCATGGAAGACCTTCTGAAGGACTCTCCCCAGGAAGCCTACACAGCGATTGCTGAGTACGCGCTGGCAACCGATGTGTACGGAAATGCGGCGCAAGCCGCCGCGTCTCGAGAAGGAAAGAACTTGAAATTAACGAAGGTTCACTTCCTGAAAAAATCGCTCCAAATGCTCGAGCAGTTCCTGACAACTCATCCCGACGATCCTTCCGCAGATGAGGCCGCATTTGCATTAGCATCAGGGATGACCGAACTCGAACAGTACGAGCAGACGATCAAACTTTGTAAGAAATATACGGATCGTTACCCCAAAAGCGATCACTTAAGCAGCTATTGGTATTTGACGGCATTTTGCCACTTCGCACTGAGCGAGCCGAAACAGGCTCTGGAGATGTCGGATAAAGTCGCGAAGAGTGTGCCGACTTCGCAGCGAACCTCGAACACTGTTGCCGCTCAGAATCGTTGGCGAGCCATCTATATTATGGGGCAGATTCACCACTCCTTGAATCAAGCCGCCAAGGCAATTGCCAACTATTCGGAAGTGAAAGATCGTTTTGTGGATGCGGCCCAGGCCATTAACTATTTCACTCGACAAGCGATCTCCTTAGAGGAAGTCACCAGTTTCCTGCCTAAAGAAAAGGTGCAACTGGCTCTGGACTATCGCAATGTAAAAGACTGCGAAATTAAGGTCTATCGTATCGATCTTATGAAGTTCGGTTTGTTACAACGAAACCTCCAAAAGATCACCACAATAAACCTCGCCGGTATCCAACCGTTACACGAAACGACCATCGAACTGGGCGACGGCAAGGACTATCAGGACAAGCAAAAGAACGTTCCCCTGCCTCTGGAGGACGAAGGAGCGTACCTGATTGTTGCTCGAGCTGATAACCTTCACGCCAGCGGATTGGTGCTCATCAGTCCATTGAAACTCGACGTTAACGAAGATCTGGTATCGGGACGCGTTCGGGTCACCGTGAAGAACAAGATGAAAGACACCTACGTCGATGATGTACATGTCAAAGTTATCGGCACGAGCAACTCCGATTTCGTTTCCGGCGATACGGATCTCCGTGGGATCTTCGTAGGCGATGGCATACGAGGACGTAGTACAGTTATCGCCCAAGCTGAAAAAGGAGAGTATGCGTTCTTCCGTGGAACTACTGACTTGGCTCTTACACCAGAGGAACTTAATCGGCGTAGTACGAGGCAATCAGAAACTCAGCAACAGCAAGGTCAGCAAGCACCGATGAACCAAACGGATGCCAAGCAGGAACTGCTTGAGGGCATTCAATCCGGCAACAGCGTAATTCAGCAGGAGCAACGCCGAAACCTGGATCGATTCTATCGCAACGACGTCAAAGGCGGCATCAAGAACTTCAAGTTCTAATCATCGCACTTTGTGGCACTGCTTCACCTAGTCGCGAAGCGGTGCCGCCATGGCTGTGGCGATCGGTACGAATATGATCAGCGGAATGAATGCCGCTAGGGACGTCGGGCGAATCCACGAAGTCGCTCCCATCGCCTTGCAGACCAACGTGACTGCGTAAAAGCACATCACCAGCAATAGGCAATAGCCGATTGCAATAAAGATGTTGCGATTCTCTTTTCGCAGGATGATTGGCAATCCCAGAAACAGCAGCGTGATATCGAGAAATGGCTGCACAATTCGGCTATGGATCTCGGTACGAACGTCGGCCCCCACATCGAGACTCCGATTGCTAAGCGTGGCAATCAAATCGTACGTAGAAGCGTAGTCTCGCCACTGGCTACTGGCTGTAAGTTGCTCGAAGGTAAGCTCAGTTGCCAGAAAGCACTGATTGGGCTCGAGCCAGTCGTGATCGACCGGCATGAGGACAAGCGGAGTCCCCTCGAAGTCGACCGAAGAAACCCCTTCGGTCGATGCCGGCTTGGTCAGGTTTTCGATAAGAAACCCACTGGGATGATCTGCTGTCGCGACTTGATAAAAAGCATTCTCGCCGTTGATCTGGTTTCCGATACCTTCGTAGTTTTGATCGAGCCGGAAAGTGGGCGACTCAATTCGTGAATCACTGGCAACTGTCGCAGCACCGTTTAGAAGGACGCCGGTCCGGTTATCGAACTTAGGCTGGAAGGTCTTTTTTGATTCACCGAGCCAGTCCTGGGCATTTCGCGTCAGGCGATCCATGTATTGGGGAATAAGAAGTTCGCGATTCAGAACACCCAAAATGGCAATCACGATCACTGCAATAATCACGGGGCGTACGATACGAGCCTGGGAAATACCTGCCGCCATCAAGGCCGTCATTTCATTATGACGCTGTAACCAAGTTACCGTAAACATCGCCGAAATTAGTGTCAGGATCCCGCTGGTCATTCCAAAGAAGGTAAACACACGCGGACTGTAGTATTCCCACAGAACACCAAACGTGCTTCCAGTTTGGTCGCCGTACTTGAGAAACTCGTCTAAGTTGTTGAATGAATCGATGACGATGAACAGTCCCGTGAAACTGATAAAGAAAATCAGAAACGACTTGAGAAACTGAGTCAGTAGGTAACGGTCGATCAGCAACATAGGTAGGGCCTTCCGGCCGGTTTGCTAGCAAGGGCGTTGTATAGATGGAGGCGATTTATACCGATTATGGGTCATTCCCCAAAGACGAAATGTCTCGATTCGTTTGACGGCAAGCCTCACAGAACAGATAAAATCAGCTGCTAGTAAGTAGTGCCTGTCCCGTTTTCGGCGTTCCGAGATCAAATTCCATGCCTCAGAATTCCATCTCTAGCGCGGTTTGCGACATCGGACGAACTTTGGCAGGGCTCTTCCTACCTGGCTGTTGCTGCCTATGCTCCGATGAAGTCGTCGAGTACCGAAACCCTAAAGTTCTCTGCCCGTCTTGCGAGCGGGAACGCACGGGGGCCAAGAAATGCTTCCGCTGCTCGGCCGTGCTATCACATGCGAACTCGCTTCCTTCGGATGATTGCCCGGCATGCCATCACCTAAAACTACCATTCGCTGAAGTCTCTTCAATAGGCAACTACGAAGGATTACTGGGCGACGCGGTGCTTTCAGCTAAAAGCAGCCGAGGTAGGGCAGCAGCATGGGATTTGGGACAACTACTGGCCAGTGAACTAGAAAATCGTACTGAGATCGAACCGTGGATCGTCCCTGTCCCCATGCATTGGATGCGTCGGATCCGACGCGGTACCGATACGGCTTCAATCTTGGCTAAATCCATTGCTCACAAAACAAGTTGGCCATACCGCAGACTCGTCTACTGCCAGCGTCGCTTGGCCAAGCAAAGCGAGTTGCCAATATCCGCTAGAAAGAAAAATGTACGCAATGCGTTTGCCGTAAAAGGGACAGTCTTGCCGGATCGTCCGATTGTGCTGGTAGACGACATTATGACGACCGGTGCAACGCTGGTTGAGCTTGCTCGCATTCTTCATAAGGTCGGAGCTTCGGATATCCGCGTCGCAATCGTTGCGCGTTCCATTCCCCAGTACCTTAACGTTTAAGCGGACAATGGGGACAAAATTCATGAAAATGCAACCGGATTGACTGTTTCCTTCGCGTAGAAAGGATCGAAGCAAGAAGGAGAGCATCCACACGACTAGCTATGTCGTACTGGAGAAAATAGCAGGAATTGCCCTATCAAGGATGAGCTTCCACCCAGACCTGAATGACGTCTTGCGCGAGAACAAGACGACAAGGTACCCCCCATGGCCAGTGAATTGACGAAGACCGATCCGAAAAAAGTGGGCGGGTTTTATATGTTTCGCCGCGCAGTCCTGCGAGGCTTGGCCATTGCCGCTCCTCCGCTGCTAACGATCGTCATCTTCATTTGGATCTTTACGACGATCCAAAGCTACATACTCGCCCCGATTGAAACGACGGCCCGTTCTACCATTGCCTGGGTCATTCAAGATGTTCATCGCGAACTTCCCAATGTCGCTCCCGAAGAGACCCGGGCCGAGTACGACTCGGAAATCTATCGCAAGACCGCCAACGGCCAGTGGGTCCCGGAAAAGATCTACAACTTCGTTTACGAACATCTTCACGACCAACCGATGCCTGCATCGGGCTACGGTGTGTACGAGCAGTACGTTCAATATCGCTGGCTGAAGCGTGAGCTTACGATTCCTTCCCTTTTCGCTATCTGTTTGCTAGCTCTCTATTTTACCGGGAAATTCCTGGCTGGGGGCTTAGGGCGGATGATCTGGAACGCCTCTGAACGGCATGTCATGCAGAGACTGCCAATCATTCGAAACGTCTACGGCTCTGTAAAACAAGTCACCGACTTCTTGTTAAACGAACAAGAAATTCAGTTCACCCGAGTGGTCGCGGTTGAGTATCCACGTAAGGGGATGTGGTCTCTTGGCTTTGTAACCAGTGAGAGCTTGCTCGATATTAAAGATAAGGCTGGCGAGCCTGTCATTACGATTCTTATACCGACCTCGCCGATGCCTGCTACTGGTTTTACCATTAACGCCAAAAAGAGTGAAACGATCGAACTGAATATCACCCTGGATCAAGCATTTCAGTTCATTGTTAGTTGCGGCGTTGTCGTCCCTCCGCAACAACAAACTCAAGCGTCTCCGGTCGCGGGCCAGATTCAAGCTCGCTTGAAAGAAAAAGAAAAGCAGGACTCCGTGGACGAACCACAGCAGGGCAATGGATAATTGTTCGTTTTTGATACACCGAACGATCCGTTTTGGCGAATATTCGCTTTTACGGACACCCCAACTCCCCTAACGCTCATTTGTTTTGTATGCTAATGAGTCGTTCAGTTCTTTAGCCAGCCTAATCACTTAAGCGTGATAGGCCCTGTCGGTCTGGATAGCAAAAAGTCTCAGATCGTCAATAAAGACGTCAGCCTCAACCCAATTTTTCATCTGGGTCAGGCGACCCCCATCTCATCCCGCCTTCGATTCATGGAACGAAACAGCACGTATGAATGGTGAGCCTCTCCGCATCGGTACGCGCAGCAGTCCCTTAGCTTTATGGCAAGCCCATTGGGTTGCCGAAGAACTTAAGCGAAGCGGTCAGTCCGTTGAAGTCGTTCATGTCTCGACCAAAGGCGATGTCACTTCGGGGCCACTTGGCGAAATTGGCGGCCAAGGCCTGTTCACCAAAGAGATCCAAGCGGCTCTTCTGGAAAATCGGGTCGATGTGGCTGTTCATAGCCTGAAGGATCTTCCCACCGATCCAACTCCTCGCCTTGCATTGGCGGCGATTCCCTCGCGCGAAGCTTGCGGTGACGTGCTCGTCTCCAGAGGTGGATTTCATGTAGATTCACTTCCTCAAGGGGCGATTATAGGCACAGGCAGCGTTCGTCGGCGTGCCCAGCTTCTGCATGCCCGACCCGACCTGGAAATTCGCGATATTCGAGGCAATGTCGAGACGCGTCTTCGAAAAATGGACGAAGGCGAGTACGACGCCATCGTCTTGGCCGAAGCTGGCCTCCGCCGCTTGGAAATGGCCGATCGAATCGTTCACGTGATCGACAAACGCGTCATGTTGCCTGCCGTTGGGCAAGGAGCATTGGGAATTGAAGTCCGCGATTCTGATCAACGAGCCAAAACAGCCGTCGGCGTTCTACATCACCCAGATAGCTATCAGTGTGTCCAAGCCGAACGAGTACTGCTAGCAGAACTACGTGGTGGATGCCTTGCCCCGGTTGGTGCCTGGGCAAGACTCGAAATTGGACGCGATCTTCTGCATCTTGATGGAGTGGTGATCAGCGGAGATGGCGTTCAGAAGATTTCTGCTTACGCCTGCGGACCGCCAACCAAAGCCGCTGAAATCGGACGTCAGGTTGCTTCGCAGCTTATCATTCAAGGCGCTCAGCGTATCATCAGCTATGCGAGAACCTCGGGCGGACGCGGTTAAGTTTTTGCCGCCTTCCGCAATCTTTGCCGACCAAGCCCGGCAGCTTTTTCCGGTTGCCGGGCCTTCGGAATTTCTTTCCGCCATGCTGGCGGGTATTGCTATCAGGCAAGTATCTCTCGCTCATTACCTAACTTAGAACAACCGCAGAACTTTTTTCCCATGGCGGTGGATCTTTGGCACGCACATTGCCTTTGAAAAGAGCGTGTCCGGGGGGGCATGTTTCAGACTAAAGATTCACCATGGTTTATGGCCTGTATATTTCGGCAGAAGGGGCTCAAGCTCAATCACGGCGTTTAGAAGTGATTGCGAATAACTTGGCCAACGTCGACACACCAGGGTTCAAAAACGAATTTGCGATCCTCGAAGCTCGCGATTCGGAAGCCATCAACCAACATCTCGATTCGCCTGGTAACGGCACCATCAACAATATTGGCGGCGGGGTGATGGTTCGTGATACACAAACCAACTTCAAGCCTGGCCCCATTACTCCGACTGGCAACCGCGACGACATTGCTATCCGCGGAGAAGGATATTTCCAGATTCAACATGGCGATCAGGTCATGCTGACTCGCGGTGGCAACTTTGTATTTTCCCCTGATGGACGTCTTACGACGCAAGAAGGGTATCCGGTGTTGTCCAGCGACGGTGACCCTGTCCAAGTCGATCCAGAAGCGAAGGCCGTTCATAGCGGTGAATACTTCAACGAACGCGGCGAAGCGGTGATTGGCGGCGAAGCCATTCCTTTGGCCATTGCTATGCCAGAATCGAATGCCGACCTCGTGAAGTTCGGAAAAAACTTTTTTCGTTCGCTCGGTCCTGTCGAGCAACTTCCAGAAGAGCAACGCAGTGCTGCTCCTGGCATGCTCGAACGATCTTCCGCCAATCCCATTACGGAAATGATGGCCATGATCGAAACAACCCGAGCCTACGAATCCAATATCAACATGATCAAATCGCAAGATGAAGCCCTAGGCAATTTGCTTGGCCGCGTCCTGCGACAAACCTAATATCCCCCTCGTATCACACACGCGAATTTGAAGGCGAACAAGGAAGTAAGCCATGAGTGTTCAAACTCTATACACCGCAGCCACTGGCATGCAGTCGATGCAAACAAAGCTCGACGTCATCGCCAATAACCTGGCCAACGTGAACACGACCGGGTTTAAGAAAGATCGAGCCAACTTCGAGGACCTGTTCTACAATCATGAAGTTCTCCCTGGTAATCCAGACTCGACCGGCAACCTGACACCAACCGGTACTGACGTCGGCCTCGGCGTCCGCGTTTCCAGCGTCCAAACCGATTTCGACCAGGGCTCGTTCACCAGCACCGACCGACCACTCGATATGCTGGTCGAAGGAGAAGGGTTCTTTCAAGTTCTCGATCCGAGCGGTGAGATCTACTACACCCGGGCAGGAAATTTTTCTGTCAACGCCAATGGTCAAGTGGTTACCGGGTCGGCAGGCATCGGTCGCCCTATCGAGCCGGCGATCGTTATTCCCCAAGACGCCACAGCAGTCGAAGTCAGTCCCGACGGTATCGTTTCAGTCCAGCAGCCTGGGTCAACTACTTTGAACGAAATTGGCCAAATTCAGTTGGCAACGTTCATCAACCCGGAAGGCCTTCTGAAACTGGGTGAAAACCTTTACGCCGAAACGGGCGCTTCAAGTGCCCCCATTACCGGCAATCCCCAAACCAATGGATTGGGTCAAGTTCGTAAAGGGATGCTGGAAGCCTCGAATGTCGAACCAGTTCAAGAGTTGATCGACCTGATCACGACCCAGCGATCCTTTGAGTTGAACTCGCAGACGATTCAAGCCGGCGATCAGATCTTGCAACTCATCTCGAACCTACGTCGATAGGATCCGCACTTAGAATCATGACGATTGCGACTTTAATTCGTTCCCTTCTCAGCATCATGGTGGCCTTAGTCATTTCCACAGCGGCAATGGCTCAGTCCAGTCAGGTCGTGCTGAAAAGCTCCTCCATGATCGGTGGGCCGTTGGTCCGCTTAGGCGATGTGGCTGATATCGAAGTTCAAGATAGTAATCTTCGTGAAGAACTGACTGACATGGAGTTGATGCCAGCTCCAGGCAAGGATCATTCAACTTACTTGACCATCAACGACATTCGCTCCATCTTGGCCGCTCGTGGAATTTCAAGTGATAAAGTCGCTGTCACAGGCTCGAACCGAGTTCGCATGGAAGCCGCTTCCATCGAAGAAACGATTGAGAATGCCGCCGTCACTGCCAAGAGAACTCCACGTCGAACTTTCGGTGGCCAGGTTGTTGGCGATCGCCCCCTAGAGATCATGACCGTTGCTCATGTCGTGAGAAACGTCCGCCGGGGTGAAGTCATTCAGGCAAGCGACGTTGAACTTCGCGAACTGACCGTCATTCGCCGTGACGACTCCTACCCTTCCGCACTACATAACGTGGTTGGAAAAGAAGCGACTCGGACTATCTCCGCTGATCTGCCGGTTTCCGCCAAAGACATTCGCGAGCCGATCATTGTTCATCGTAACGATGTAGTCACGGTCTACGCACATGCGGGCAATGTGGTAGTACGACGAGAGATGCTGGCCCTTAACGATGCTGGTGTGCGGGAACTGGTCGAAGTCCAACCCATCGAACCAAAACACTACGGCCGTGCTCGCCAAGTGGAGCGATTTCAAGCACAAGTCACTGGTCCCGGGGAAGCGATTGTCCTGGGCGGCCACGTGAAGGTGCCTACCTCGAAACCATTAATGGCGTTGCCGCAACCGGAGATCAACTGATGAAACTTCCTATCGCATGCTTAGTACTGCTGCAATTGGCCGTCATGAGTGACGTCCTGGTTGCTCAACAAGGTGGGCCCGTTTCGAGTCTCGGACGGCGCAACATGCCCGAAGGACAAATCGCCCAAGGCATGCCCTACAACGGCACCACAAAAGACCTTAGCTGGATGCACCGCGAATTGCCTCCGCCTCGCGAAGTGCAAATCCACGACTTGATCCATATCCGCGTCGACGAACGAGCACAGGCCTTCTCCGACGGCGAAATCGATCGCAAGAAGACCGGCCAATACGCGGCCATTCTTACCGATTGGATTCGCCTGGATGGCATTAACTCGATCAAGCCTGCGGTTCAAGCAGAAGGCGATCCAAGAATCACCGGCACGCTCAACCAGCGTCTCAAGTCGGAAGCAGAGATGGAAACGTCCGAGGGCCTGAAGTTCACCATCGCCGCTGAAGTTCAAGAGATTTTGCCGAACGGCACACTCAAGCTGGAAGCCCGTAAGACGATCACCGTCAATGACGAGATCTGGGTCTATCACCTGCGGGGAGTCTGCCGCACTGAAGACATCAACCCGAACAATACGGTGTTAAGCGAACACTTGGCCGACCTGACGATCACGAAGGAAGATCACGGCTCGGTCCGTGATGCTTATCGCCGCGGTTGGCTTCTAACACTTTGGGATAAAGTTCACTGGTTCTAAGAGACGCCTTATTATCCAGTTCATAACGTCATCAGAAATATTCAAATGATTCCAAAACTCGCATCCCTGACAATCTTCGCTTTACTGGTACTTGCCGGAGCCTCGGTTGAAGCCCAGGTTTCTCGTACACAGTACAGCTCGATTGACTCGCAGCGATTCCAAATCAATCGCCCGCTATCTGACTTTGTTCGGGTAAAGGGTCAAGAAGGCAACTACTTGCAAGGAGTCGGCTTGGTGGTTGGCTTGAAGGGAACCGGAGATTCGGATCTGACTCCCACACACCGTGCATTATCGTTGATGCTCAAGCACATGGGCAACAACTCTGGTAGCGGCCCGGGTGGCGAATTCTTGCCGGAGGAATTGAAGAACATCAAAAATATGGCCTTGGTTCTCGTCCGTGCGGATGTTCCTGCCGAGGGTGCCGAGGAAGGGGACTTCATCGACTGCGAAGTTAGCTCTCTGGGAGCTAAAAGCCTGGCAGGCGGCACACTGGCAATCTCAACTTTGCAAGGCCCTAACCCCCATGACAAAACCGTTTGGGCACTAGCAAGTGGCCCCGTCGAACTGGCCACGAAAGCCATTCCCACGCGTGGCTACGTTATGAAAGGCTGTCGTATCGAACAGGCGATTCGCAACCCGTTCGTTACCCAGGACGGAAAGATCTACTTGGTAATCAATGAAGGACACAAAGACTGGCGGATGGCTCAGGAAATTGTCTTCGGAGTGAATAACCTGGAGCAAAACATTAGCCGAGGAACAAGCGGTCAGATCGCCAAGGCGTTGGACCAGAAGACGATCGTGATCTCGATTCCTCCTCAATATAAGGAAGAACCAGTTTTCTTTCTTTCCATTCTGATGGAAACCCCAATCGTTGATAGCCTGCTGAACAACAAGGTCGTCATCAATAAACATCAAAAGCTGATCGTGATTGGCAGTGATGTCGAGATCGGCCCTGTCGTGATCAATCATAACGGCATCAAGGTCGAAACGGCCAATCCGGAAGCCTCGAAGTTTGTCACCATCGACACACAGAAGCAGTACGCGACACGCCTGAAAGACCTGGAAGACGCCCTGACGACACTAAAAGTTCCAGCGACCGACATCATCGATATTGTCGAAGCTTTGCATCATCAAGGCAAAGTGTACGGCGAGCTGATTTACGTCAACTAATCACTAATAAAGTCGATCCCATGAACGTCAATACGCTAACTTCAGCATCCGGCGCAGCGGCCCCCCAAGGCGAACTGCGCGAGAAGTTCGACCAGTTCGTTGGCGAATCGATGTTCGGACAGATGCTTAAGAGCATGCGAGAGTCTCTCGGCAAACCGGCCTACCTTCATGGTGGTCGCGCCGAGGAAGTCTTTCAGTCACAGTTAGATCAGTTAATGGTCGAGAAGATTTCCGACGCGAGTGCCGAGCAAATTTCCCAGCCGATGTTCGAGCTTTTCACCGCTAACATGGGCAATCGACACGAGGCTTCCGAGCTTTCCTCGTATGTAAGCGAAGACGAAGCTGAGCAGGCCATCAAGCAACTTGGTGCTCTGCAGCAGCAAAATAAAAACCAAGACAATGAAACGAGTTCGGCTGCCTTGTCGCAGCTGGATATCTCTATTTAATTCAGAACATTCCCCACTCTCAAGCAAGTGGTTTTGATCGACATGACTTTGCAAATGCCTTCCACTGCAGAACATTCATCACCGCCTCTTAATCTCGAAAACGAGACGGCGACCTTTCTGCTGGAACTTTCAGACGTCCAGGCCGACTTGCTGAACGTCCTACATCGTAAACGTGAGCAAATGGTTGCCAATGACTTGGAAGCCATGGAGCAAACCATGGTTAGTGAACAGGCACTGCTTGAGAGGCTTGATCAACTTCGCGATTCGCGCCAGATGCTCTTGGCCGATGCCCAAGGCAAGGGCTTACCAGCCGATAGCATGCACTCGCTAGCGAAAGCACTCGACGAAGATCAATCTGGCGAACTTGCGGCAAAAGCACACACCGCGAAAGATGCGATGCGTCATATACAGAACGAAACGTTGACTAATTTCGTGCTAGCCCAACAAACCGTGCTACATCTCTCGCAATTGCTACAAATCATTGCGACCGGAGGGAAACTTAAACCGACATATGAAGCGGAGAATGCCTCGAATCAGGGTGGAACCTTGGTGGACCAGGACGCTTAGGACGTGCTAGCGCAGCTCGCCTAACGAGGTAAAACAACTATGTCTCTATTCAGCTCTCTACAACAAGCGAATAATTCCCTGCAAGCAGCCCAGGTTGGGCTGCAAGTGACAGGGAATAATATCGCCAATGTCAACACGCCGGACTACCTTCGCCAGCGTGTGATCTACACGCCTGCGCCAACCCAGGCCGTCGGCAACCTGCGGCTTGGGCTGGGAGTTCAGGTCGAGGCGATCGTTCAACAGGTCGACCACTTCCTCGAAGAACGCCTGCGTGGTTCACGCAGCGATCTCGCCAAAGGAGAAGCCGAGGAAAACACGTTCACGCAACTCGATGCACTTATCGGCGAGTTGAGTGACACAGACCTCAGCACATCGCTCAACAACTTCTTTGGTTCGATCAACGATATCCTTAATCAGCCGGAGGATTTAGGCGTTCGCAACTTGACCATTCTTCGTGGTGAAACGCTAGCGGACGATATCTCTCGGCTTTATGAACGTGTCCGCCAGGTTCAACTCGACACGAATGATCGGATCCGTGATGCGGCCGGAACAATCAATGGCCTACTGACAGACATCGCTGATCTCAATGGAAAAATTACGGTCATGGAAGGGGGCGTCACTCAAAGTGATGCAGTCGGCCTCCGCGATCAACGACAACGAAAGCTAACTGAACTCTCCGAGTTGATTGGCATTCGAGCCGTGGAGCAGGAAAACGGTTCCGTCTCAGTTTTCGCTGGGGGTGAATACCTGGTGACCGACGGGATCGCTCGACAAGTCTACGCCGATGAAGAATCACAGGATGGAACCAACTTCGTAAACATTAAAATTGTCGACTTTGAGTCTCCTATTCAAACCGATACCGGCAGATTGGCGGGCCTGGTAAATTCGCGCGACCACATTCTCGGAGACTTTCTCAATCAGCTTGACGACTTCGCCAAGTCGTTCGCCTTTGAGTTCAACAAGGTCTTCAGTAGTGGCCAAGGCCTTACAGGTTACGAGTCGATTGAAGCAGAACACTTTGTCAACGCCGATCAATGGGACGATGCCCTCGACCAAGTCGGGCTCCCATTCACTCCGGAAAATGGCTCGTTCCAAGTCAAGCTTCTCAATCGACAGACAGGCATCTCCGAAACCCACGACATCTTCGTACAACTCAACGGTACGAACGACGATACCTCGCTGGAAGATTTAAGAGCGGCATTCGACGAAATAGATGGCCTGTCCGCTTCGATCAGCCTAGAAGGCCAACTTCAGATTGAAGCGGATCAACCCAACATTGAATTTGCTTTCGCAGATGATACCAGCGGGGCGTTAGCAGCATTGGGGTTGGGCACGTTCTTCACAGGGTCTTCGGCCACTGATCTGGGCGTGAATGAAATGGTAAGTGGTGATCCGTCCAAATTCGCGGCCAGCAAATCAGGCATCGGCAAAGACACCGACAATGCGTTGGATCTTGCGTCGTTTTCCGATCGCGCACTGGACTCGTTTAGCGGTACGTCCGTCGCATCGTTTTACAAAGGCTTAGTTGGAGGAGTAGCCCAAACTTCCGCAGTCACGAGGGGAGTCACCGAGGGTTTTCGCGTATTCAAGGATACGCTCGAAGGACAAAAGCTCGGCGTTAGTGGCGTCAACCTCGACGAGGAAGCTGTCCGCATGATTACCTTTCAACGTCAGTTTCAGGCATCCTCGCGAATCATCGCCACACTAGACGAACTATTAGAGATTATGGTCAACCTGTAAGGAAGGCCTCAGCCTGCGAGTCCTTGATACTGAGTAAAATCTCAGCCTCGCGGCCACGGAAACATATCCATGACACGCATTATTCCGGTACCTACAGGTCGAACGAGCGACTATCTTCTGTCGCAGCGTCTCACCAACCAAATGTCGGCCGATCAGCTCGACTTACTGCGACTTCAAACGCAGTTGAGCACCGGACGTCGTGTACTTTCCTTGAGCGATGACGCGCCAGCCGCGATACGTGGTGTCACACTGCAGTCGCTGTTGGAACAGAAGACGCAGATCCAAACGAACCTGATTACCAGCCAATCCTATCTTTCCGCCACGGACGTAGCACTAGCAAACGTCCAGACCACACTGAACGACGTAAAGGGATTGGCCGTTCAATTAAGCGATTCAACATTTTCAGATACAGAGCTCGCTGCAGCCGGAGAACAAGTCGAGCGTGCCATCCAACAACTAATGGACTTGGCCAACCAGCAGTTCCGCGGACGATATCTATTTTCCGGATCGAATACGACAACCAAGCCGTTTCAGACGCTTGATAATGGCCTGATTCAGTATCTGGGCAATACGACTGGACTGCAAAGCTTTGCCGACATCGACTTGCTCTTCGATACGACGGTAAACGGTCACGAAGCGTTTGGCGCTATCAGTCAACAGGTCAAAGGAATTGGCGACCTGAATCCGATTGTCACCGGCTCGACTAAGCTTTCTGATCTACGGGAAGGAAAGGGGATCCAACAAGGGAGCTTCCAAATTTCGGATGGGCTCTCGCCACCGGTTACCATCGATATCACCAAGGCGAACACACTCAATGACGTCGTTCGCCTGATAGAGTCGAATCCGCCTGCGGGTCGTAGTGTGACCGCCCGGATCAGTGATACAGGGCTTGTTGTCGATATCGATGATGCCGGAGGTGGCAACCTTACAATCCGCGAACTCGGTGGCAGTCGAGTCGCGGCGCAGTTGGGCATTCTCAAGACCGAAGGCAATCTGACCAACCCAATCGTCGGGGCATACCTGAACCCACGTGTCACGTTGACAACTAAAGTCGAAAACCTGCTGGGCACCAAATCAAACGCGATCATTGAATACCCTGGTGATAACAACGACATCCTCATTAAGGCCAATGCCAACGGCGAATCACTCAACGGAACCAAGATTCAGCTGATCGACGACGACTTATTGAAAGCAGGTACCGGTATTACCCGCGGCAATGAAATCGTAACCAAGGGTTCCGACTTGTTACGTCCCCAGGCTACCTTGAACCTAAACGGAGCCGACAACGACTTGCTGCTCACCGCCAATTCAACTGACGGCAGTCTGGACGGCGCGAGAATCGTAATCGATGCGACCAACGATATCGGAGATTCAGCCGTAATCGGCCCGACAACGCTTGTCGACGGTGTGCCTACGATTACGGTCCAGGTCGACGACAGTGACGAGACAAGCTTACAGACATTGATGAACGCCTTTGCTACCGACGGACGCTTTGCAGTCGGCAAGGCCAATACCGGCGAAGGCTTAAATCTTGCGAGTGTCGTGACCGCAGCCAACGATGGACAAGCTGCAACAGCCACCGTAACCACGCAGGCGATAAAGGCTAGAGCATCGCTTCCGCTTGTGGGGGGCGGCAACGACTTGACGCTCATTGCGAACCAAGCCGGTGATCTATTCAACGACGTTGAAATCGTGATCGATGCGTCCAACGATCTTGGTGATGCTGCAACGGCGAGCTACTCGGACAACGGAACGACGCGTCGATTGACGATTCAAATCGATGACGACAACGAAACGACCGTTCAATCGATTATCAACGCGATTGCTGCCGATGGAACCTTTTCCGTTACCAAGGACAATGGTAAAGGGGAGGCGTTCAACCTGACCGCTTCGGTGAATGTTGCCAGCGCCGGCACCATCGGCAATACAGGAAACACCGGTGGTGACATCGACACCTATTTTGTTCAGGTCTCTTCGGGAACGACGACTGCGAATGATCTTATACGGGCACTCAACAACAACACCGACTTCTCAGAAGAATTTACCGCTAGCATTGATCCGAAAGATACGACTGCTGAGTTCCTTACCGCAAGTGGCACAATAAGCACGACGGTAATCGGGCAAACTTCAGGTGGATCGGGAACAACCTTTGACAGCGAGTCTGGCATCCAAATTCAGAATGGATCAGTCATCACAACGCTTGATTTCATCGACGTAAAAACGGTTGAGGATCTGCTGAATGTTTTCAATGGAGGTGGTGCCGGCTTAGTCGCCGAGATCAATTCCAGCGGAAATGGAATCAATGTCCGCTCAAGCGTGAGTGGTGGAGATTTCTCCATTGGAGAAAATGGGGGACAAACAGCGACGCAGCTAGGCCTGCGAAGCTTTACGACAGAAACACGTCTTTCCGATCTCAACTACGGGCGCGGGGTAACCGGTACCGACGGCACCGACTTGACGATCACTCGCAACGACGGCGTAGAACTTCAGATCGAGCTCTCGTCCGCGAAAACCGTTGGGGACGTACTGAACTTGATCAACAATCATCCAAACAACTTGGATGAACCCAACACGGTGACGGCACGCCTTTCCGAGTTTGGTAACGGAATCGAATTGATCGATGACAATCCGCCTGGGTTTGGTCGTCTCACCGTCTCACAGGGCGTGCTGAGTCACGCAGGCGTTGACTTGGGGCTGATTCCTGCCGGCCAGACAGAAGCCACCGTCTCCGATTCGCCCGACGCTTCGCCAGCCACGGCAATCGTTCAATTCGCAGAACCAGACAACATCAACAATGCCTTCAAACTGACGGCCAATGACCCCGGCACCAGTTACAACAACATTCAGATCGAGTTCATCAACAATTCAGCCAACGGAAATGAAGCCCTCGTCTCCTTCGATCCCGCGACGCAAAAATTGACAATCGATGTCGATCCAACGCTGACTTCAACCAATACGGTGCTCGCTGCAATCAAAGCCGAGGGTACATTCGACGCAGAACTCTACGCGACCGAAGATGTTACCAACGCAGGTACCGGGCTCGTCACACAAACGGGTGTCCTTGCGACGACCAACGGTGGTTCTCCGGTGGCGGATTCGGCCGCAGCTTCCGCAGATATTTCATTCGCCTCGCCCAATCACCTCAATACCGCGTTTTCCCTAGTTGCCAAATCACCGGGAACGCGAATGAACGACGTCCAGGTTGTCTTCGAAGACTCGCTTTCTGGTGGTATTCCCAGCGCTGTCTTTAATTCAGCTACCAAGACGCTAACCGTTCAAATCGAAGCTGGCGTATCGACAGCCAACCAAGTGATAGCCGCGATCGACCAGCAAGGGGATTTCGATGCCCAGCTGAACTTCACAAACGATCTGACCAACTCAGGAAGCGGCATTATCAACGTGGCGGGGACTGTCGGAACTACCACAGGCGGAAGTCCGGAAGTGCTTCAAGGTCGCAATGTTAACCCACAGGAAACCCAGGGCATCTTCAATTCGCTCCTGCGATTGAAGGACGCCATCGCTTCCAAGAATGTCCAGGAAGTCTCGCGGATTGCCGGTCTGCTAGAAGATGATATTGATCGGCTTAGCTTTACCCGAGGCGAACTGGGTGCCCGAGATCAGCATGTGGATGTGCTGAAAGCTCGTGGAGAAGACGAGATCCTGGAATTGAAAACCAATCTTTCATTAGAAATTGACGTTGATATCGTCCAAGCCATTACAGATATGACCGCCAAACAGGCATCATTCCAGGCATCGCTGCAAATGACCGGCCAGCTCTACCAATTAACGTTGCTGGATTTTATCTAGTCTGACTTTGACGATTTTATGGATTCCTCCGACCATTCAGTCGATAGAGAGAATAGGGCGTTATCTTCGCGTCCATTACCATTTCGCCGTCACGATCGCGTAAGGACGCCAGGGGCTATGGAGTTTAAGACCACTCGCTTCGGCAAGCTCGACATCCGTCAAGATGAAATCATCACCTTCCCAAACGGCATGATCGGTTTCGACGATCATACGAAGTGGGCCATTCTGGCGGATGAATCCAACGAATCCGTTGGCTGGCTGCAGTCGCTCGAAGACCCAGGCCTCGCCTTCGCCGTCGTTAGTCCACGGCGATATATTCCGTCTTACAAAGTCAGAATTAGCCCGGAACAAGCCAGTTCTCTGCAAATCGATGCCGGCATGGAGACCTTTGTGCTTGTCATCGTAAGTCGCGAAGACAGCTTGGTTACCGTCAACCTCAGAGCTCCCCTCTTAGTAAATCTCTCGCTCCAGGTCGGGCGTCAGATGATTACCACTGACGAACAGCCGCTTCGGCATGTCATTGCGACTGAAACAATCCCTTTGCGTCGCAGTGCTTGAACAACCGGACTTGCCGTCAGAACAGTATCCACGGATTGAAAAGTGAATCCGTATCTCTAGGTGTCCGATACTCAACACGTCGAGTCATAGCAATGCACTGCTATCATTGCTGGCGAACGACTGCATCCAAGCAGTTGTTCGGGGCTGGACGGAATCTAAAAACACCAAGCCCAATAACCTGATTGAAATAAAAGTAGGAAGGAGCCAGAGATGCTGGTACTCTCGAGGCACCGTGATGAAAGCATCATGATCGGTGACAATATTGTCATCACGATTGTCGATATTCGTGGTGATAAAGTTCGCCTTGGCATCGCTGCCCCTCAAGACATTCCTGTGCATCGCCAGGAAGTCTACGAGGCCATCAAACGCGAGAACATGCAGGCCTCTGGCATGCAGCCGGAAGACACGGCCATGATGAAGAAGGGCCGCAAATAGTTGCGGTCACGATACGGAGGTCGTCTATCCGTCTGTCAGGCGACCTCCCAATCACTTACACCTAGCATGAGTCTGCGCAGCAAATCCCTCCTTGCGCTGAATCAATCTTCGGCAATCCGCAAGGCGTTGCGGATCATGATTCCTCTCCCTGCGGACTTTCGGCGAAATATTTCTCGTCGTAGTGTGTCTCCCGCTCACTAGCAATCAGCAAGTGCCAGTTCTTAGCTACCCGTACTCAAACCACGGGAAAACAGGGCATCTTAGCTTTTCTGACAAGTCCTTAGGCGCTCGTCTCTCACTCTATAACAAGCATCCTCACAGTTTGGTTGTAGCGTTTGGTTAGATGGTTCTGAATGGGCAAGGGAAACAACTTCGGTCAAGTCATATGTCAACGAAAAAGAATGTCTTTATCTCAAGCTAGTGTCAAAGTGTGACGATCTTCCCATTTAGACGTTTCGGAATCCTCACGGAAGCTGCGCCGACCACGTAGCTAGCTAGGATTATGAAGCGTTCAACGGGGGCAGGCCAAAGTTGGCTACGAAGTTCGTAGAACCGAAACGTGGCCAAACTCAAGATTGATAGTCGTTCGTTCCCAATATTTCGGGGCTGCGTTTTGCAGCCGCACCAGCTGAGTCACGACTCCCCGTCTCGGTTGGAACCAAACGTAGTCCTCTACTAGGAGGGGTGTCTCAATATGACCCGAATCAATACTAACGTCAGCTCACTCGTCGCTCAGAACACCTTGTCGCGGTCGAATAACGACCTGCAAACGGCCCTAGGTCGTTTGAGTACAGGCTTGCGAATCAACCGCGGTAAGGATGACCCAGCGGGCTTGATCGCCAGTGAAGGTCTTCGAAGCGATATCATCAGCGTGGAAAAGGCCATCACCAACAGTGAACGGGCCAACCAGCTGATTGCGACCGCCGACAGCGCCTTAGGCCAGGTGAGTCAGCTTCTCAACGACATTCGTGGCTTGACTTCCGAAGCCGCCAATACAGGTGCGTTGAGTGAAGAGCAGATCGCGGCTAACCAGTTGCAGATCGACTCGTCGCTAGAAGCCATCGACCGAATCGCTCAGATCACATCTTTCCAAGGCAAGCGTCTGTTGGACGGCAACTTGGACTTCATCACCAACGGCGTGGAAACCCAGTCGATCGAAGGCCTTCGAGTCGATCAGGCCAACTTTGGTTCCTTCAGCGAAATTGGCGTCGAGGTCAACGTCGTCAAACAAGCTACCCGCGGTCAACTGAATTACAACTTCGGTGCCATCGCCGAAGATCTCGTGCTGCAAATCGGCGGCGGCAACGGTACCGAGGCGTTCAATTTCGCCAAGGGCTCGACCATCGAAGAAGTCGCTTCGGCCGTCAATCTGGTTTCAGACGCAACGGGCGTGGAAGCCATTGTCGAAACGGCAGCCACCAATGGTACCTTGGTCGCATCCAGCTATGGCGAAAACAACGACGTCCTGCTGACCGCCAACGACGCTGGTTTCGACGCCGGCGACGTCCGCGTCAAGTACGTCAAGGGCACGTCTTCCTCGACAACGGCCAACTACACCGGCCCGCTCGGCGATGATCCGGCAACCATTGAAGTTGCCCTCGGCGTCCGTGACTTCGAAGCCGCATCCGTTACCGTCGACACAGCTGGTACGGACAACGACTTCACCATCACGGCCGATCAGTTGGGTGCCGACTTCAATGACATTAGCGTCATCTTTGCCGACGGAACCAATGTCGGTCAAGAAACGGCCGTTTTTGATGCCGACGCCAAAACGCTGACGATCACCAAGAATGCTGCTTCTACCGGTGCCGACATCGTTAATGCTGTCAATAATGCGCATACCCTTGCGGATACGCCGGCCACGATTATCGGTACGACTACCGGTGGCAACTCGTTGTTCAGCTTTACGTCGGATACGACCGGACTGGCAAACGATGGTGTTACCATTAACTTTGTCGGTGGCGAAACGGCTGGTTCTGAAACTGTCGCGTACGACAATAGCGATCCTGACAATGTCATTATCACTGTTGGTATTCAAGATGGCGTCTCGACCGCGAACCAGGTGATTGCCGCATTAAATGGCGACGTTACGGTTGGTGGCTTGTTCACTGCCGCTGCCAACGTTGTAGGCAGTGACGGTTCTGGTACCATCGCGGTTGCCGACGGTGGTGCAGTTACTGCAAACTCGAACAATGCGGCTACCGCTGCCTTGTTCACTGCCGCTTTAGTGGAGGTCGCCGGTACTGGCGCAGGTGCCGTGGCCTTTACCGGAACGTACGGTGCTACCACCGAAGGCGGCGTTGATGGTGGCGATGTTATCGCTACAGCGAACGATGTCATCTCGGCAATCAATGGCGCGACCGATAACGACAAGGTCACCGCTTCGCTGCAAGCCGGTAACAACGGTTATGGTGTCGTCTCTGAGTTCACCGATGTCGCATACAGCGGTGTTGCTGAGCAAAACAATGCGTTGCAGTTCCTAGCCCCTGAGTCGAATCCGAACGTGCGATTCGTCTCCAATGCCGGAACCGGCCTAAGCATCGACACGACCACCGATCCTCGTGTCGAAGGCTATTCGACTTCTGTCATTCAGAATGACGACGCGAATGGAAGCTTCGAAATAAAGGCCAAGCTTAAGGGTACCGAATTCGACGGTTACTCGATCAGCTTCGTCGATAACGCTTCGGTTACGGGTGGTGGCAATGAGTATGCTGTTCTCGACAAAGAGAACAAGACCATCACTATCAACATCGAAGATGGTGTTACTACGACGGAAGACGTGTTGACAGCCATCAACGACGACGCCTACGTCAGCCAGTTCTTCGAAGCCTCGAACTTCGGTTCGAGCGATGGCTCCGATGCCCTTACGATCGCCGACCTTGACATTCCTACGGAAACCTCGGGCGGAGTTTCTTCGGAAGGAACGCTGATCATCAATCTGGCTACGGACGAAAATGGGACAATCACGACCACTGCAAATGATCTGATTGCCTTCTTCGATGATCCTAGCGAGTTCATTGACGATCCGACCGAATCGGCCAACACGGCTGCTTACCTGTCCGATCGTGGCATCAGCATTACCAATTCTGGTGAAAGCAATGGCTCTGGTGTGCTGGCCGTTACCACGGAAGACATTTCGTTCTCGACCAGTGGTACCGATCTCGAAGATGCCCAGGCATCTGGCACGACTACGGCTGTCAATGGTGAAGACGCCCAGTTGACGCTATCAGCAATCAACGGTGGTGCTGAGTACGACGACGTCACCATTCAGTTTGTCGCCGACGGAGCTGTGACCGCTGGTACCGACGAACGTGCTGAATACGATGCTGGCTCGAAGACGCTGACCTTCTTCATCGAAGAAGGCGTGACGACAGCCGCCGACCTTGAAGACATCTTCGATTCCGGCGATGGCAACTACGACGCCGACATCGCTGCACTGTTTAGTGCTACCGCTGGCGGTACGGGTGCCGGGACTGTCACCGTTGACGACACCGCAACGCTTACAGGCGGCGTGGTTGATAACGGCTCGGTCCAAGGTGCTGCCCTGCAAGGCAACTCCGACTTGGAGAACACCGGCCTGACGTTCCAAGCGACTCGCTATGGCTCGGACAGCTTCGTGAGCGTGAAAGCTCTAAGCGGAACTTTCAGCCTGACGAACGACACCGGTGCTTCTGCCGACCGATCGGAAGGTACGGACGTCGATGTTCGCATCAACGGTATCCAGGCAGTCGGTGACGGTCTCAAGGCTTCGATCAACACTTCGTCGCTCGACCTAAGCTTCTCGCTGAATGCTTCGGTCAGTGATAACTCGAATCTGAACTTCCAGATCTCGGGTGGTGGTGCCTTGTTCCAACTGGGTCCGGACGTGGTTAGCAACCAGCAAGCCCGTCTTGGCATTCAGAGCGTTAGCACGGCAACACTCGGTGGTGTCAGTGGTCGACTGTTCGAGTTGCGTTCCGGCGGTGCCAAGAGCCTTACCGCTGACGTTGGTGGTGCTGCCAAGATCGTTGACGAAACGATCACGGTTGTCACCCAGCTTCGAGGTCGCTTAGGTGCGTTCCAGAAAACGACTCTGGAATCGAACATCTATACCTTGAATGACACGCTGGCCAATCTGACCGAAGCAGAAAGCTCGATTCGTGACGCGGACTTCGCCGCTGAATCGGCGAAGCTGACTCGGTCGCAGATTCTGGTCCAGTCGGGTACTTCAGTGTTGGGTATCGCTAACCAGAACCCACAGAACGTTCTGAGTCTGCTTCGTTAAGAAGCAATTCAGTTCTAAGAGAAATAAAACGCCCGACCTTTTGGTCGGGCGTTTTTCGTAGACAGGCGACTCGATCAAATTTACCTAATCGGAAAATCCCTCCAGCTTATGGTCATCGTTGGTCGATAATAGAGACAATCGCGGGCTCGATCTCTGCGGAACTATTGCGTGAGCGACGGCTCACCCACACGACACGAATTCAATGGCAGGCATTCAAGCCAATACTGGTCTAATCACTGGCATTCCGATTGCGGAAACGGTCGCGCAGTTACTTGCAATCGAGGCCCAACCGCGCGATTTGCTAGTCTCCCGCACAGAGCTTATCAACGACGAAGCGTCGGCGATTGCCGAGCTAACGGCTAGCGTTCTGAGCTTTCAATTTACGGCCAAGAAGTTCGAGACAAGCACTCTCTTCAACACTTCAAAGGCCACCAGTAGCAATACTTCGTTTCTCTCTGCCACCGTTACAGGAACCCCTAGGGGGGGCAACTACCAATTCACGCCGATCCGTTCGGCTCAATCGCAGCAGCTACTTAGTTCCGGCGTATCCTCCATCACCCAACCACTGTCTTCCGGCCAGATCCAGATCAGCCACGGGCCTAAGCTCGATGACGGGCTTTCTCTGGACCAACTCAACGGAGGACAAGGTGTTCAGCGTGGCAAAATCCGCATTACGGACCGCAGTGGAACTAGCGCTGCAGTTGATTTGAGCTATGCACAGACGATCGACGATGTCTTAAATGCTATCAATGGCAATGATGATATTCAGGTTACTGCTACCGTTGACGGCGATCGTATTAAGTTAACCGATACTTCGGGATCTTCGACATCGAACCTCATCGTTCAGGCTGTGGGGAATAGCAGCACGGCGGCCGACTTAGGTCTGGAAGGAATTAACACCGCGTCCATCACAGCAACCGGTGCCGATCTGCTGAGTCTGCATACCAACACGCTGCTTTCGTCACTTAACGATGGAAATGGTATCAGCGTAAACCACAGTGCAGCAGATCTTTCCGTTGCCTTGCGTGACGGATCCACACTAGAAATCGATCTCGGCAAGGCGGCCGCTCCTGAGGACTTTGCCACTGCGACAACCGTGTCAGGGGATGCCCGGCTCAGTTTCAACTCTGTCCAAAACGGCAGCGAATATGACGGCGTTCAAATTGTTTTCCAAAACAACGGCTCGATTACCCAAGGCAACGAAACGGTCGTATTCGACGGGAACGCCAAAACGCTGTCTTTTCAAATTGAAGCAGGCAAGACTACGGCTGCAGACGTTCTCGCTGCCTTAGAGAACGACGCGACCGCCAGTCAATACTTCACGGCCGAAACCGTCAATAATGGCCTCGGAAACGGGGTCATCGATCCGAACAAAGATTCCGTAACCACCGTCGCAACCAACGGTAGCTCTGCGGCCACCACAACGTCGGTAGATCCTAATGCTGCAATTACCCTGACCGCCAATGGAACCGGCGGATCCTACGATGACGTGACGATCGTTTTCGTGGACGATGTTGGGGTGACCGCAGGTGCAGAAACAGTTACCTACGATGACTCTGACCCAGGTAACAAAACGCTTACAGTTCGGATCAACGCCGGCAACTCTACCGGCGCAAATGTCATCGACGCAATTAACAATGATCCTATAGCAAGTGCGTTATTCACTGCCGCAAATGGTTCCGGCAGTGATGGAACCGGATTGATCGACGTCACCGATACGGCCGTCACTTCCGGCGGCGTACTACAATCGTCCGCAACAACGCCGGATGATGCTGCCAATGGTCAAGTTAATTTAACCGCCAAGGTAAAAGGGGCCGACTCCGATGGCTACCAGATATCTTATGTAGCCGACGAGACGGTAACGCAGGGTAATGAAGTCGTTGAGTTCGACGCCGATGCCCAAACCATCACAGTTCGCATCGCTCAGGGTGAAACGACGGCGACTGATGTTGTCACCGCGCTAAACGGCAATACGGCTTTTGCGGCTTCTTTCTCGGCTTCTAAGCCAACCAGTGCTACGGGCGACCGGATCATCGACGCTTCGATTGAAGCGACGACTGACAAAGGAGAAGCCAGCGAAGCCTCTGACCCACAAACGCTAGGCGAGCTGATCGATACCATCAACGAAGTCGATCCGACGAAACTGCGAGCACAAATTAGCGATGACGGCGATAGCATCGAATTAATCGATCTGTCTACCGACAACGGCGGGTCATTCTCCGTCAGCAGCATTAATAGCAGTTCAACCGCAGAAGATCTCGGCCTTACAGGCACGTCTGCAGACAATACGCTCACAAGCCGTAGGCTACAAGCAGGTTTGAAGACGACGCTATTAACCTCCTTGAATGGTGGACAGGGACTGGGCACTCTCAGCACGATCGCAATTACCGATCGCAGTGGCAGTTCAGCGAACGTCGATTTGTCAGCAGCCGAGACGATCGAAGATGCCATTGATTTGATCAACGCGTCTGGCCTGGCCATCAATGCTAAGGTCAACTTGTCGGGAACTGGCATTTCACTGACCGATACAAGCGGCTCGTTTTCCAGTAACTTTATCGTGGCCAACGCAGACGGCACCAACAGCGCCGAGTTGCTCAACATCGAGCACGACTCGACCGAACTAACTGTTAATTCAGGTAATCTTGGCCGGCAGTTTGTGAATGAGAATACCCGGCTCGACGACCTCAAAGGGGGTGCAGGCATCGAGCGAGGAAAGTTCCTTATCAAGAACAGTGAGGGTGATTCTCGGCTATTCGACATCACAGACGCTTCGTTTGAAACGGTCGGGGATCTAATCGACACAATCAACGCGCAGCTCACCCTGAATGTTGAGGCCAGAATCAACGACCGAGGCGATGGCATCGTCCTGATCGACAAGTCCTCGGGCTCGGGCAAGCTGACCGTCACCGAAGGCAGTTCCATCAATACGGCCGCAAGCCTTGGCCTACTTGGCACCGGAGTAGAAAAAGAAGTCGACGGCGTTACCCGCACCGTCATTGAAGGATCTGAAGTCACGACAATTGACATCGAAGATGGGGAAACCCTCGAAGATGTCATCACCAAGATCAATGATGCTGATATCGGCATCTCTGCTAGTTCGCTCAATACAGGGTCCGGTACAAATCCTGTACGATTGTCGCTGGTCAGCACAATTTCAGGAAGTGAAGGACGAGTCGTAATTGACTCGAGCCAATCGCAATTTCGTTTCGATGAAATTGTCGAAGCCCAGGACGCTCTATTACTATTTGGATCTTCAAGCAATGCATCCGCTGGCATCCTAACGTCTTCGAGTTCCAACAAGTTCAACGAAGTCCTGGAAGGCGTTTCACTAACGGTCAACGCAGCCTCTGATACGGCCATCAACGTGAACGTGCAAGTGTCGGATGAACCCTTGGTAAAAGCAGCCCAGGAATTCGTCGATCAGTATAACGCTCTGCGAGACAAACTTGATTCGCATACCTTTTTCAATGAAGCCGATAACTCGACAGGCATTCTCTTTGGCTCAAATGAAGCACTGCGAATCGATACCGAACTGGGCAACCTGATCACTTCACGCCTGGCCGGCAATGGCAAGTTCCAATCGCTCGAGCAGCTCGGCTTCGAGTTCAATGACACCGGCAAACTAAGCCTGAATTCGACCAAACTCACGGCAGCATTCGCGGAAGACCCGGAAGCGGTAGAAACCTTTTTTACGCGAGAAACGACCGGCTTTGCTCATAAGGTTTATAACCTGACCGAGCAATTTGCTGGCAGAAACAATTCACTGCTTGTCAGTCGAGCTCAAACCCTTCAATCTCGTGCCACCCTAAATACCGATCGCATCACGGCAATGACCGAGCGATTAGAACGCAAGTCCGAGCAACTTCTCAAACAGTTTTACAATCTGGAACTGACCATCGGAAAGCTGCAGAATAACCAGACGGCACTCAGCCAGATCCAGTATATCTCGCCTGACGGCACGTAATTACCGCGTAGCCAGATGTTTCCTCGCAAGACATCCGGCATACCGGTCGATATTACCGATAGACCCGACTCTTCGATCCTCGACTGACCCAAGTTGGTATCCATGAGCTTTGCAAGCGATTCGACGGAAAATTATCTGGAAACCGAAGTTCTTACGGCGACCCCGCAAAAGCTGCAGTTGATGATGATCAACGGAGCAATTCGCTTTGCCTACCAAGCCCAACAGTTAAGCGAGCAGCAAGATAAAGAAGAGGCTTGGGATCGGCTGATGCGTTGCCGAGAAATCGTCGCACAGATTCTCTGCAGCATCAAAGATGACGGGAGTGATCTGATGGGGAACGTTGCCGGGATCTACTTTTTTCTGTTCCAGGAACTCACCGATCTGCATGCAAAGGACGAGTACGCCCGTCTCGATGGCGTCTTAAACGTGCTTAACGAAGAGCGTCAAACCTGGGAAGAGCTATGCCAGCAGATGCCCGAGGCTCCGCAGCGTCCCACTGAAAACGAGCGCGAGATCACATCTTCGGACGCCGAAGAAATCATGGGAACGCTCAACGACAATGTCCATTCAGAGAGCTTTGAGCAGCGTCTACCTAGTTCGTATGGCGACGATAGCGGCGCGGCCTTTTACCCTAATGCCGGTGGTGGGATCTCATTTGACGCATAATGGCGCCTACAACATCAACTTCCGTCCAAAAAGACGTGTTATCTCGCCAGAATCACCTCGGTTCCCTGGTTGATGGAAAACCCCAATCCACGCAACAATGGGTGGTTTGATTTTCACCGCTTCACCCCAACCAGGGACCTAGTATCTTGGCCGAGAAAAAACTGATTCGAGTAGGGCATAGCCCTGACCCGGACGATGCGTTCATGTTCTATGCGTTGGCCTGCGACAAGATCGATACCGGCAATTATCGGTTTGAGCACGAGTTGGTCGATATCGAAACGCTTAATCGACGCGCGTTCTCCGGCGAATTGGAATTAACCGCGATCAGCATCCATGCATACGCTCACTTGCATGATAAATATGCGATCTGCTCGTGCGGAGCGAGCATGGGTGACAACTATGGCCCAATGGTCATCGCCAAGCAAGCGCTCACTCAAGACGAGTTAAAGACCAAGACCATTGCCGTTCCAGGCACTCTGACGTCTGCCTTTCTAGGGCTACAGATGTACCTGGGACAGGAATTTGAGCACGTCGTCGTTCCCTTTGACGAAATCATTGAGGTCACTGCGGCTGGAGAGTACCAGGGCAAGCAGATTGATGCCGGCCTGATCATCCACGAAGGTCAGCTCACCTATCAACGCCAAGACTTGCAATTGATTGTCGACCTGGGCGTCTGGTGGCACGATCGTACTGATGGACTGCCACTTCCCTTGGGTGCCAATGGCATCCGCAAGGACCTGGGCGACGAGACCATTCGTGAAGTGACCCGTCTGCTGAAAGAGAGTATTGTCTACGGTCTGGAAAACCGTCAGCCAGCACTGGACTACGCTCTGCAGTTCGGTCGAGGCCTCGACAATCAACTCGCCGACAAATTTGTCGGAATGTACGTTAATGACTGGACCATCGACTTTGGTGAACGTGGCCGTGAGTCGGTCACTCGCTTCCTGAAGGAAGGCTACGAACTCGGAGCTATTCCCGAATTGATCACACCTGAGTTTATCGACGGTTAGTGCGCCGAGATCAGCGAGGAATTCATTTCCAAATTGGTAATGAACGGTACTCCAATTGCATGGTAATATTGGAGTACCGAGATTTACCGATTTGATAGGAAAGTCCCCGCAGCATGACAGCCTGGCAATCGCAACTGAGTGCGGAGATCGACCAAAAGAGCGATCAGCTTGTTCAATTCCGCCGCAACCTTCATCGTTTTCCGGAAGTTTCTGGCGAAGAATTTCAGACAAGTCTCTCTCTCTACCAAGCACTAGGCGACATGGGCCTCTCGGTGCGAATGGGGCCTGAAGGTCGTGGCGTGATCGCCGATCTAGATACCTATGAAAGCGATGGATCAACCGTCATTGCCTTGCGTGGCGATATCGACGCTCTCCCTATCCATGACTGCAAGCAGGTCGAATACGGCAGCCAAGTCGATGGGGTAATGCATGCCTGCGGTCACGACGCTCATACAACGCTTGTCCTAGGTGCCGCCCAGGCAATTCAAGCATTATCGAAGAAAAATGCGTTGCCTTGGCCGATTCGATCCCGCTTTATCTTTCAGCCTGCTGAAGAAACGTGCGTCGGCGCCCAAGCTATGATCAAGGCCGGAGCGTTAGAAGATGTCTCAGCGATCATGGCCACACACATGGAGCCTGGGCTTCCCTATGGCAAAGTGGGTTTCCGCAAAGGAGAACTGACAGCCAATTGCGAAGAGATTCACATCACAATTCATGGGTCGAGCGGCCATGGTGCACGTCCTTACGAAGCAAATGACCCAATTGCCGCAGCGGCGCAGCTAATCAACACACTCTATCTCGCTTTACCTCGCGTCACGCAAACTCACGAGGCGGTTGTCGTCAGTTTTGGGCAAATCCACGGTGGATCGAGCGCCAACGTTATTCCGGAAACGGTTCAACTGCAAGGAACCATGCGGACGCTGCAACCTCAAACACGCACGGAAACGATTCGTCACATCCATCGTATTGCTGACGGAATCGCGATGGCAACCCAGACCGAAATTGAGGTCAGTTTCGACCTGGGAACACCTGCGGTCCGGAACGATGATAACGTGATTGACCTGCTCAAAGAGAATTGCGTAGAGCTACTAGGCATGCCGGGCATCTACGAGGTTCCGCGTGCCAGCATGGGCGGAGAGGACTTCTCGTTCTATCTGGATCATGTTCCAGGGGCGATGATTCGTCTCGGCTGTGCCACGCCAGGCGTTAGCAACTGGCCTCTTCTGCATAGCACGCGATTCGATATTGACGAGAGAGTTTTGCCGTTGGGAGCTAACCTGTTGGCCCGCAGCGTTATTGCCTGCTTCGAGCCTGGCTCGCGATTCAACACCCAACTCCTGCAGTCTCGGACGACTTCTCATCCCGATTCGGCTTCAGACTAGGACGCCCCTCATGTCGAAAATCGAATTTCGTGCCAATAACTATCCGACCCTTGGCGTAGAACTCGAGCTAGGTCTGATCGATAGCAAGTCGATGCAATTATCGTCTGCCGTTCAGACAATCCTCGATCAATTACCCGAAGAAGAAAAAGGGCAATACAAGCCCGAGCTAATGCAGTGTTGCCTCGAGATTAACACAGGAATTTGCCACACTGTCGACGAGGCCGAGCAAGACCTTTCTGCCAAGATCAAACGCATCGAGACCGTTTTAGATAAGCTTGGGCTAAAACTTTGGTGGGCGGCCACACACCCTTTTTCTCGTTGGAAAGATCAAGAGGTGACCCAAAACCAGCGATACTTAGACTTGCTGGAATTGCTACAAGAGATGGCCCGGCGTCTGGTTACTCAGGGTTTGCACGTACACGTAGGAGTCGAGTCAGGCGACAAAGCCGTCATGCTTTGCGATCGCATCATGCAATACTTGCCCCTGTTGTTGGCGCTTTCTGGTTCGAGTCCTTATTGGGAAGGACGCGACACCGGTCTTTCGTCTCATCGCAGCAAGATCATGGAAGGGCTTCCAACCGCTGGAATTCCGACGCTCATGCGGAACTGGAGCGAGTACGTGTGGATCGTCAACCATATGGTCGACACAGGCTTCATCAATACCATCCGGGAAATTTGGTGGGACGTTCGCCCGCACCACAACTTTGGAACGGTTGAAGTTCGCATTTGCGATATGCCTGGCAACATGAACGATGTCATGGCACTGACCGCTATGACACAGTGCTTAATCGTCTATCTTTCACGTGATATCGACGAAGGGGCTTATCAGCACGATTGCCACCCGATGATGGTCCGGCAGAACAAATGGCGAGCGGCCCGCTATGGGACATCGGCTCGACTGGTCAACTCGTTCACCTTCGATGTCGAAACTGTACCTGAGATGACCAAACGCCTAGTAACCAACTTGGCACCGCTGGCTAAACGTCTGCAATGCGCCGACCAACTCGAGCATTGCAACGTCATCGCCAATCGCCCTAGCTGGGCTGCGCAGCAGCGAAAGCTGCTACAAGAAACAGGATCAGCGGCCGAGATGGTCCGAATTCTATCCGATGGATCGAGACTATCCAAAGCCGCTGGTTCCGAAGAATCAACCGTTTAACCTATCGACCCACTACGCCGTGCCGGCTGGGTTAAAGTACTCTGGTTCCTTTCCGGAGATCCACTTGATATTGCAGCCAATGCTGGGCATTTGCGGTTCCGGCACAGCTTGGCCTTCGACAACAGCATCGACCGCTTTGCGAAGATCGTCGCCAGTCACGGCGATATCACCACCGGGCCTGCTGGCATCAAACTGCCCACGATAAGCAAGCTTCTTCTCGGCATCGAAGACATAAAAATCTGGCGTGCAAGCTGCTTTGTAGGCCTTGGCAATACTCTGATCTTCGTCGTACAGATAAGGAAACGTGTAGCCACGGTTTTCGGCTTCATGAACCATTTGCTCTGGAGAATCGTCCGGGTGTTTTGCCACGTCGTTGGAACTAATCCCCACTACAGCCACCCCCTTCTGCTGGCATTCTCGACCAAAATCGGCCAAGGCATCCGCCAGATGCTTCACGAATGGACAGTGATTGCACATGAAGATTACGACCAGCGCCTTCGCGTCTGAAAAGTCGGCAAGCGAGACCGTCTTTGAATCGACATTCAACAGCGAAAAATCGGGAGCAGGCGTTCCCAGCGGAAGCATAGTACTGGCGGTCTTAACCATCGGATAATTGTCCTGGGGTAGTGGATGCGGGAAGTCGTAAACCGTTTCCGTATTCTAACGCAGCAGCAGGCTCTCTCAACCGCAGGCCACGGTCACGACGGCATTAAGATTCAGCGATGCCAAACAGTTTTCGCGCGTTAGCCGTCGTCGTGCGAGCCATTTCCTGGAGATCGACACCCCGTTCATTCGCCAGACATGCTCCGGTATGCACAACAAGTGCCGGCTCGTTGGGTCGCTGTTTACGGCATGGCTCAGGACTCAAGTAAGGGCAATCCGTTTCTACCAGCAAACGATCTGCGGGGATCGTTTTCGCCACGTCGCGGAGTTCCTGATTTTTTTTGAACGTCAACATGCCAGCAAAGCTAATATGCATTCCGCATGCGACACCTAGTTCAGCCAGTTGGGTGTTTCCGGTATACGAATGCAGAATCCCCGAAAGGGGCCCCTCGGTCTTCGAGGCTTCCAACCACTCGACGATGTCGTCTTCGCAGTCACGCATATGAATAACGAGTGGCTTGCTGTAAGCCCTTGATTTCTCGACATGCCACTGCAAGTACTGTTTCTGAAGTTCGATCGGGGCGAAGTCCCAGTATCGATCAAGGCCTGTCTCTCCGATGGCAACTACCTTCGGGTGGGGAATCAACTGTTCGATTTCATCGAGGTCTCCTTCGTTTGCCTCGGCACTATGATTAGGATGAATCCCCACCGAAGCGTAGACGTTCTGAAATCGCTCAGCCAACTGGACGCAAATCCGGCTATCCTCCAGGGTAGTTCCGATCGCAACAATCGTTCCGACACCAGCCTTTTGGGCACGTCCTATTACGTCATCGATTTGCGGTAGAAGCCCTTCGTCGAACAAATGGGCGTGTGTGTCAAACCATTCCACGGTGTTTACTCTTTTGTTGGCACATAACAGCGTATCCGAATCGTTCCATAGTAACGCGAGCAACGCTCTAAAGAAACGGCCGTTACGTCCTCATCGCTGGCGAATCACCATTGGCTTCGGCGAGATTTTCCAAATGGCCGACGGCCAATCCGATCGCCATATTGATCAGCAAATACGATGGTTGATCTCGATCAACCCATGTAACGATCTCTTCCAACGTCTTCAGAAGGCGACGCTCGTAGCGTGTAAGTTCCTGCAGTATGAAATCGAGGGAGAGGTCGTTCAGGTCGGTATAAGCCATCGGAAAGTCCCCCAACGAAACAGGCCGGTCATCCGCTTCAAGCACGCGTAGGATACGCTGGACCAAATCATGATGATCCGCTGCGATATCCTCAATAATGCCTGCTTTTGATTCGCTGCCGATTCTTACCCAGGGGCGAGCATACGTTAGATAGGTTGGCAGCGAACGATGATGTAAAGCGGCAATTCGGTTCAGAATCTCAAATTGTTTGGCAGGCAACATTGGCAGCAATTCACCTAAAGCATCACGAGACCAAACCGCGAACGGCCTGCTGAATCCAAACGTTTAAAAAGTCCCAACCCACAATCAATACTAAGACAGGTATCGTTAAACACCACAAATAGCCTGTCTGCAAAATGCTTGGCGAGTTTCGCATCGGAGTTGTATCGGCATCGACAGGGTCGATTGTCATCGTTTTCACAATACGAAGATAGTAAAACAAACTAATCGCCGTATTCAGGCAGCCAATCACCAGCAAAGCAACCAGATACGTTTCACCACTTGCTAGATACCCTCGGGCCAGTCCGGCAAAGACCGCAAACTTGCCAATAAAACCCGCCAGCGGAGGAAGACCGACAAGACTGATCAGCAAGATTGTTAGGCAAATCGTGAACGACTTACTACGATGTATCATACCTGCATAGTCGCGAATCTCTTCACTTCGTGTGACATCACGCACCATGGCCACCACGGCGAACGCCCCTAGATTCATCAGCAGATAGACTGCAATGTAAAGCCCCAGATAGCCGACACACTGACCTGCCGCGATAGGATCGATCGAGATGAGAGCGAGTACGGCAGGCACAGCCATCATCATGTAGCCTGCGTGAGCAATAGTGGAATAGGCCAAGAGCCGCTTAATATTCGTCTGAGCGAAGGCAGCCAAATTTCCGAACGTACACGTTATGGCCGCTATCGCAGCAATCAGCCAAGCCACGAAGTTGCGCACGGAACCCAGTGCCGATCCCACCGCTTCGGATTCAACGGCAATGGCATTCGCACTACTATTTTCCCAGTCCACTAATAAAAGTGGGGCACTCTCCAAACATGTGAGCCCTACAGCAACGCGTAGGAGCAGTGCTAAGGCTGCGGCCTTCGAGGCCACGGAAAGAAATGCTCCGACCTCGGCCGTGGCTCCTTCAAAAACGTCAGGACACCATTGATGAAACGGAACCGCAGACAGCTTGAAAGCTACGCCCACTAGTATCATTAATGTAGCCATCACCATGATTACGCTCTCGGCAGGCGAAATGCCGGAGGCTGCCATTTCCGCAAGACGCAAAGCCATTGTCGGAAGATGGGCCGAATTCAGTATTCCGGACAAGAGGCTGATTCCATACAGCATCACTCCCGCTGTACCTGCTCCGTAGACCGCATATTTCAGCGCGGCTTCCGATCCCTTCCTATCGTGACGATGGATCGCCACCATCACATACGACGGTACCGATGCCATCTCGATTGCGAGAAAGATCATCAACACATGATTCGTTGACGCCATCAAGCACATGCCTAAAGTTGAACCTAGCACCAAGGTCACAAAGTCAGGGCTATCGGGTTTGCGGTGTGCCTGGGTTAATTTGACAAGGACGAAGAAAAGCAGCAGAAAGACTAGCAAGAACGTTTTTATCACGACAGAAAATCCATCGTGAACCAGCATACCGGTAAAGATCTCGACCCTCGGTAAATCACCAATCGCAACCATACGGGCCGGACTTTGTGAGATGTCCCATGGGGCCAGTGGTGACAATACCCCCAGAGCAACCAGGGTGCCCACCAAGGCGAACCAGGTCGAGTCAATTCTCTCGGAAAACGCGAATATACGTGCCAAGAGAATCACCAAAATCGTCGCGCATAATACCAGTTCAACCCCAAACCCAATGAGGCTGGCAAAGGTATCGGACGTCAGGTGATTCACAAGGGTGAAAAACATGCTGGATAAAAATCTACTTAGGGAGCGTTCGCGGCAACTTCTTGATCGGCTTCTTCTCGTTCGGCTCGAAGCTTAGGAAGCTTCACTTCCTCGGTCCACTCGACCAAGTCGGCCACCTGTTGATCGACCGTGGCGTCCATGTATCGGAACATCGTCGCTGGAAAAACCCCTAGCACGACTGCCAATACACAAAGGGGCAGGGCAATGGCCATCTCGCGTAGACTGATCTCCGACAATCCTTCCGGGTGCGGGCCTCGATACTCAGGCCCAAGATAGACGCGTTGAATTGCCCACAATATGTAAGCGGCCGTCAGAATAACGACAGCCGCTGAAATCGCGGCTAATGTGGCACTTAACTTCCAAACCGAAAGGACAACAAAGACTTCGCCGATGAAACCACAAAGACCAGGCAAACCTAATCCCGCGAAAAACAACAGCATCGCCATCGCCGTGTAAATGGGCATTTTGCCGTACAATCCGCCGAATTGATTCAAATCACGATGATGCACGCGGTCGTAGATCACGCCGACCATGAAGAACATTCCAGCCGAACTGATCCCATGACCAATCATCTGGAACAGAGCGCCTTTGACACCCATGCTCCACGAAATCGGATCAAATACAGATCCGGCGGTTGCACTCCATACCCCCAGGCCAAGCACGACGTAGCCCATGTGACTCACCGAGCTATAGGCGACCATTCGCTTAAAGTCTTTTTGAGCCAGTGCGGCGAACGCCCCATAAACCATGCTAGTGACGCCAACGATACATACGACCCATACAAGATCGTAACCAGCGTCAGGACAGATCGGGTAGCAAATCCGCACGATCCCATAGCCCCCCATCTTTAATAGTACTCCGGCTAGAATCATTGACACCGGCGTGGGAGCTTCTACGTGGGCATCCGGCAACCAGGTATGCAGTGGTACACTGGGAACCTTGATCACGAAACCAATAAACAGCAGTACAAACGCCCACCACTGAATCGACTTTCCGAACAACAACGCCTGATCGAATACGTCTGTATGTTGGCCGAGTTGCTGGAGGGCCAAAATGTTGAACGTGTGCACCGGATATTCACTAGCGTCAATCTTTGACTTGTAGACTTCTGCGGCCATCAACTGGCCAGCATCATCCCAGGAAGCTACATGTGCGGCGGCTAGTTGTTCGGCAGAGAGCTGTCGCAGATCGCTATTAAAATACAGCATTAATAGAGCGATCAGCATTAGCACACTGCCAAACAGCGTGTACAAGAAGAACTTGATCGCGGCGTATTCCTTACGTGGCCCACCCCAGACCCCAATCAGGAAGTACATCGGGAGCAGCATGACTTCCCAAAATATGTAGAACAAAAAGAAGTCGAGCGACAGAAACACGCCCATCATGCCGGCAAGCAGAAGCAGGTAAAGCACGCAGTAGCTCTTTACGTATTTGTCGATCGTCCAACTGGCCCCCATGGCCAAGAAAGAAATCAATGCCGTTAGCATTAGCAAGGGAAAACTAATTCCGTCGACACCAAGAAAGAATTGAATATCGAACGACGGAATCCACGAGGTTTGGACGACTTTTTGAACGCCCGCTTCATTGATTTCAAAACTGACAGCATCACTCCCAGGCAGCGCAATCCATAGCGTTGGCAGCAAGACGAGCAACGTGACCAACAACGTAAACCAGCGCAGCAGCGATTTATTTTCCGATGGAAAAAACAACAGAGCGATCGCTCCCACAACTGGTGTGAAGATCAGCGATGTCACGATTAAACTTGCCAAGTTATCCATACAGGTGCCTCAAGGGCAAAAACCTTCGCCATTACCGAGCCAAGGAATAGGTCCAAAAGCTAAGGATCAAAAACAACGCGACGGTACTGACGACAATCAGCATCACATACTGTCGTAAACTACCTGTTTGCAGCGTTCGCAAACTGTTGCCCAATCGATAAGTCTGCCACGAGAACCAGTTCACGAAACCGTCAACACCTCGGTGATCGATCCAATAGTCAGAAAGGTTGGCCAAGCGAACCGCCAGCCACACCATGCTATTAACAAGTCGGTCGATCACCAGTCGATCAAACATAGCGACACAAGTCGCAACTGCCAGCGTGCCGCGAACAAATACGGCCTGATAAATCTCGTCGAAGTACCATTTATTAGCGAGAACGCGATACAACGGATCGAACGAACGCCGCACATCCGCTGGATCCAAGGTTCTCCATAGATAAAACACCGACGCCAACAAGATACCGCTGATTGCCGCTCCGAATGCCAGCAGCCCAACTGGCCCCTTAACTGCGGCAACGTGCCCCTTCGATTCTTCCGGCAATATGACACTCCAATGACTACCAGATATATCTTGCCAAATTCCTGCCGGCCGAGCCTGTTCAATCGTACTAGAGAGCGTCGGCAGACCAGCCCAACCGTAGATCGGCCAGGCAACAACAACAGCCAGAATCGATAGCAACACCAGCGGCACGATCATCACTCTTGGCGACTCATGGGCGTGTCCGTGCTTTTGGGCGGAACGTGGCTCACCGAGAAACGTCAGGTACCACATTCGGAACATGTAAAACGCCGTCAGGCATGCTCCACCGCAAGCAGCAGAGAAGAAAACCGTTCCCCAAACCGGATTGAAATTGCGAAACGAAAACACCTGTTCCAGGATAGCATCTTTCGAGTAGTAACCACTTAATCCAATCGGCAGCCCGAAGATGGACGGAATGCCGATGCCAGAGATCGCCAGGCAGCCTACGAGCATCGTGAAACCGGTCCACGGCATTTTGCGAATGAGCCCGCCCATCTGAGGCATTTCGTTGGTATGCACCGCATGGATCACCGAACCTGAGCACAAGAACAGCAAGCTCTTGAAACATGCATGGGTTATTAAGTGCATCACGCCTGCGGCCCAGCCCCCCACACCAAGAGCCAACATCATGAAGCCCAGCTGACTTACCGTCGAATACGCCAACACACGTTTAATGTCGGTCGCGACTAGGGCGATTGTTGCCCCAATCAACAACGTCGCGCACCCCAAGCAAGCAATCACCAGCAGCACTTCCGGGAGGAAGATTGGATACGACCGGGCTACTAAGAACACACCTGCTGCAACCATCGTGGCCGAATGCACTAGAGCCGACACAGGCGTTGGACCTTCCATCGCATCGGGCAGCCAGACGTGCAGCGGGAACTGGGCACTCTTGCCAACGCACCCGCAGAAGATCCCCAGGCCGGCGACCATCAACAGCATATATCCATATTTCGTGTTGTCTCCACCGGTTGTCCCGTCGCGCCACATATCAATCGCCGCATCAACTTTCGCGGCCAATTGCTCTTGGCTTAGTGGCTCAACAGAAGCCAGCGCCATCTCGTCAATTCGATCCGCAGCCGCCAAGCGGACCATCCCATCTGGCACCTTTAGCGCGTAGTGGCTTTCTTCGCTCCGCGTCTGCGAAAAGACGCCTCTACTCGAACCAGAGATATCACCGAAATTGAGCGTTCCCATACTCGCCCATAAGGCCATCAGCCCGACAAGCATTCCAAAGTCACCGACTCGATTGACAATGAATGCCTTGTTGGCAGCGAAAGACGCCGATTGGCGTTCGACGTAAAAACCGATCAAAAACCAGGAACAGAGCCCGACCAACTCCCAAAAGACAAACGTCATTAGGAAGTTCCCAGAAATCACCAGCCCCAGCATGCTAAAGCAGAATAGAGAAAGAGCCTGAAAAAAACGAGCGTATCGGCCAGGTCGACGTAGCGATTCTCCGTCAGCAAGCAGCGCTTCATTGTCGACGACTTCATGCAATTCGTCGTGCATGTAGCCCATGGAATAGAAATGAATGCACGTGGCAATGAATGTCACCATGCAGAACATGAGGATCGTCAGTGCGTCGATGTAGTAATTAATGCCAACGTCAGCCCCAGCGAAACTTGCCAGGGTATAGCCACTGCCTGTGATGATCGGTGGGGCATAATGCTCCGTCGCATGATGCGGGTCACTCACCGAATGGGGTACAGGTATTTCATGAGCGGCAAACCAAATCACTGCCACGAAGAACGACAAAACGGTCGAAGTCAAAATAGCACTTGTTGCTATCCACGCTGCCGGTTTTCCACGCCTACCAAGACGTGTGGCTGCCAGTAGGATCACGCAAAACGACACCAACGGTATCAAGACCGCGGCCGTTAGCAAGCTCGGAAGGTATGGCAGAAAAACGTCCATCAACCTTTTAGTTCATCCGCACGATCGACATCGATTGTCGCATGGTTGTTGTAAAAATTCAGGGCGATCGCCAATGCGACCGCAGCTTCCGCCGCCGCCAACACGATGACAAACAACGCGATCATATGCCCGTCGAGACCCAAGTTCTCTTCACGAAAGTAAGGACTCGCAAATCCTACGAAATTGACAATGGATCCATTGAGCACCAACTCAATTCCCATCAAGATGCCCAGGGCATTCCGCTTGGTCGCCATACAGACCACCCCGGTCACAAACAGAAATGCTCCGACCGCTAGAAAGTGAGATAATCCGACAGGTTCGCTTAAAAAGCTCATCGCTGGTCGTCTCCGTGATGATGTCGCTTGGCTCTGGCCAGGAACGCGGCCCCGACTAACACGACCAACAAATGTACCGAAATGATTTCAAAGGGAAGAAGATAACCCGCTAACCCTGTTTCCTCGTTTTCGATCTTGTCAGCCCTCACACCCAGCAGGGCCAAACCAATCTCTCCGGTTCGCTGCGGCATCCCTTCGCTGGCCTTTGCAGCCATAAGCTCTAGCTTGCGTCGCTGTTCTTCGGTAATCTCATCTCCGCGAGCCTGCTGGCTCGTGAGTTCTTTTGCGAAAGCGATTAACTCAGCATCCATGTTGGATTGATAATCCGAGCTTTGCCACTGCGGAATAAGAAACACCAGTTGCACCAAAACGGCCAGCAAGGTGCCGCCAACCAAGAGACCAAGTATCCAGTCGCTGGCCTTGGTCTGCATGGTGACAAACGCTTTTTGTGCCGTGAGCATAACGCCGAATATCAGCAGCACGACCGTGCCACCCACGTAGATCATCAACTGTATTGCTCCGACAAAATACGCTCCGGCCAGAAACAGCAATCCGCTGGTTGCGGCCAAGCTGACGATCAATGCAAACGCCATCCGCACGATGTTGTTCGTCATCGCGACGATAACGGCAAAGCCGCAAGCACACAGGGAAATGACATAAAACATCACCGTGTGCCAGTTGATGGCCGCTTCACCAGTGGCTGCAAGAAGGGGAGTCATTCGACGTCTCCTGTCTTGTCGGTAGACGACGAAAGCGACTGCAGCAAAGCCTCGGCTTGTTTCTCACCCGTCTTAAACCAACCCTCGCGTACGAGCGCACGCTCTTGGGCTGGCAACAGATCATTGAAGAAGGGAACGCCCAACGCAGTCCAGAACATAACGCCCAACAAGCAGACCGCCGAAATCGGAACGCAGTACTTCAGACACATTGTGATTACCTGATCGACACGCAGACGGGGAAAAGTCCAACGCACCCACATCATCCCGATCACACCAAGCGAAGCTTTGATCAATAAGCAAATCACACCGAAGATGTTGGCTATCGAACTGAACCACCAGCAGTTCCCTAAATAGTCGGGAAACCAATCCATGAGCGCGCTGAATATCGGGATCGGACCATTCCATCCGCCAAAGAACAAAATCGCTGCCAAAGCCGATACCAAGATCATCGAACCATACTCGGCCATGAAGAACAGACTCCACCGCATACCGGAGTACTCGGTAAGAAACCCGGCGACAAGTTCACTTTCTGCTTCGGCCAAATCGAAAGGAGCTCGATTCACACTGGCAACCGCGCAGGTAAAGTAAACCCAAAATACGATGAAGACAAAGGGATCGTGGAAGATGAGCCAATTGGTAAACAAGCCCCGCTGTTGATCGCCAATGGCAACCAGGTCCATGGTTCCGCATATCATCACCGGAACGATTACACAGATACCCAGCGGGACTTCATAACTGACTACCTGAGCCGCTTGCCGCATCGCACCGAATAAAGACCACTTCGACCCTGACGAGTAGCCGGCCAAGATCACGCCAAAGACTTCCAACCCTAAGACAGCAATCAGGAAAAACAATCCAATATTCAGATGCAACGCCACCCAACCAGAAGCGAAGGGGAGGGCCATAAACGCCGCAAAGCTGGCAGCGAATGCCACGTAAGGAGCAATTTTGAAAAGAATGGGATCGGCATCCTTAGGCATCAAGTCTTCTTTGGAGAGAAGCTTAATTCCGTCGGCCAACGATTGAAGCCATCCGAATGCTCCACCGGTGCGAGTTGGCCCCAGGCGATCTTGAATACGGCCAGATACTTTCCGTTCGGCCCAGATGAAAACAAACGCCCCCAGAGCGATCACATTGACCAGCAAGAATGCTTGAATCAGCGCGGCGACCGTGTACCCCAGGAATTCCCATCCTGCAGGAAACCAACCTGCGAAGAACTCTCCCACGTGCGCGCTTTCCTTGTGCGTATAAAAACCGGGCAAAACACTGTCTTTTCCCGGATCCTCATGATACCGGGCCAGGCTCCCGGCGAAAACTACTCAGTCGTTAATCTCCAACGTTCTCGCAAAGCCGTCGGCGAATCAGCGATCGATTTCTCCCATGACAATATCAAGCGAACCAACGATCGCCGGGATATCGGCGATCAATCCGCCACGACAAAGCTCTTCTACGACTGAAAGATTGCTAAAACAACTGCTGCGAGCCCTGGCCCGACGAGGTATCGAGTCGCCGCCATCGGAGACGACATAGAACCCCATCTGCCCGCGAGGACACTCCGTTTCTAGATAGGTCTCACCTTGGGGCAACTTGGCTGACAACTTAATGGGCGTTCCCCAGTCGCCACTGGCCTCCTGATAGAAGTCCATCCCTTGGCGAATCAACTTGATCGCTTGGATTACCTCTAGCATTCGCACGTAAAACCGATGCCAACAATCGCCCAGTATGGCTTCTTCCGGCACGGCAGGATAAACCTGATCATTCGGATAGCTGCCATTTTTTTCAACGATCACCTCGAAGTCGTATCCCTTGTACATCGATCTATAACGTGGCTCACCGTCACGCCGAAGATCATGATCGACGCCTGAACCCCGTAGTACCGGTCCCGAGCAACCATAGGCAATTGCCATATCAGCCGACATGATCCCAATACCGGCAGTTCGCTTGATAAAAATTGCATTGGTTGTCAGCAAAGTGTGATAGTCTGGAATTTGGGGCTCGAACTGGTCCAGAAACTGGCGACACTTATCGATCCAGTCGGACGGCAAATCGGCCGTAACCCCCCCCGGGGTGATATAGCTGTAGGTCAGCCGCGCGCCACATACCCATTCGAGAAGGTCGAGAATCTTTTCTCGCTCGCGAAACGCATAGAGAAACGGACTGAAGGTGCCGAGATCAAGCCCGTAGGTCCCCATGCCCACCAGGTGGCTGGCAATACGGTTCAACTCCGCAATTATCACGCGAGTATGCCGCACCTTCTCAGGCAGATCGTAGTTCAATAATTTTTCGACAGCCAACGACCAACCGAGGTTCATATTCATACCGGCCAGATAATCCATCCGGTCGGTATAAGGAACGAACTGCCGGGGCGTGAGATTCTCGCCAATCTTCTCCGCACAGCGATGCAAATAACCAATATGCGGCACTACCTCTGAGACCACTTCGCCATCGGTTCTCAGAACGAGTCGAAGAACACCATGAGTACTAGGATGCTGTGGCCCCATGTTCACCAACATCTCGTCGGTGCGAACATCGAGTTCAATGATATCGGAATGATTCGTGTTGGACATTCAATTGGCTTTCAGCGAACTATCGCCCACGGATTCCGTGATACTCGAGCGGCATTTCGTAGTCTTTGCGAAGTGGATGCCCTACCCAATCTTCTGGGCACAAGATCCGTCGTAGATTTTGATGTCCGACAAACAGAACACCTGACAGATCGTATGCTTCACGCTCGTGCCAATCAGCCGTTCTCCAAACGCTGGCCACCGACGGCAATTCAGGAATTCGGCCTTCGACATCATCCTTCCATCTTGGAAGCATCACTTTCAGCACGCCAGTCGTCTTATGGCGAATGCTGGAAACGTGATAAACGACCTCAATGTGGGGTTCCCACTTTGCTTTGGCCGCTTTCTTCGGGTCGGTTTCGCAATAGTCCACGACGCAAATGGAATTCAAATAGTCGAACGCAATCTGGGGCTCTTCCTTCAGATAACGGCAAACGTCCACCACACTTGCGGGCACCACCTCAATCCATGGATCGACGTTTTGAAGATTCACACCGGAAATCTTATCACCGAAACGTTGCTTGAGCTTATGAACGAAGACTTCGTCGATCATGGTTGCTTAGTTCTTTCCTAAACGATCAAGTGGTCGTGACAACCTGAGTCGAATCGCGCCAGCTTGATTTAGATTTAGTTCGCGTGTGGGAATGCCCGGCCATTGATCGCACCCAATCGAGATCGCCTCGCTTCCAAACGTATGCGAACCCAACCATGAGAACCGCGAAAAAGACCATAATGTCTGCCACACACGTCCAAACCAACTTCGAAGCCGCATTCCTTGCCTGGGCATTGGTGGCAGCAACGTTCTCTGTCGCCAACAAATCTGCTTCTTCAACTGGCAACCCAAGTTCCGTGACTAGGCCTGCATAACCAGGACCAATCGCGCGGGTACCATCTTCCATTTCCACAATCGCAGGCGTATCCGGCCTGGCGATTTGAGTCGACTTGCCAAAGACGACGGCCCATGGAAAGAAAAAGGCGACTTCTACTTCGAAAATAATGAACAGCAATGCGACCACATAAAACCGCAGGTCGAACTGGACAAAGCTGGAGCCGATCGTCGGCTCTCCGCATTCGTAAATCTCCAACTTCTCAGCGTGCGGATTTTTCGGTCGCAGTATGCTTCCCAGCAAGAGGTTCACCAACACGAAGCCAAAGCCTGCCACGGTGAACAGGATCAGGTAAGCAACGATCGTTGTTGATAAACTCATCGGTGAAATAACTTTGAAGCATGGTCATTGATACGCCTCTGGGCGGTTCACATGACATCATTTAAGAGGCCATACGACAACTGTGCAACTAGTCGGATTGCTCGGACGGGCCTCCATGGACCGGGCTAAGCACCGCTTTGGATTCAGCCACGGCCGTCGGATTCAAGGTCGCTCGGCCCCAGGCAACGTCGATGGGCAAACGGGTAAAGTCAACCAGGGCACCATCGCGGCTGTAAGAACTTAGGTCGAGCGTGCCCCCCATGAAGATACAATCGACTGGGCACGGTTCGACGCACAAAGCACAGAACATGCACTTCGAGTAGTCGATTGTGAAATGCGTCAGCTTGAAGCCTTTGCCATTCTCGACTCGCTCCTTACCAATATAGATACAGTCGACCGGACAAACCTTGGCACACTGATCGCAACCAATGCAAGTAGTGACATCGAAGCGATGAAACCCTCGATAGCGGGGGGCCACTTGGACAGGCATCTCTGGATATTCGAAATGCTCGGTAAATGTTTTCCGATTTGGATCGTACGTTGACTTCCAAACGCGAAGCGTCACCCAAAGGCCCTGAATGACCGTTGTGATCGCCCGAATCAGATTTTTCCACCAACTAAGCATGCCTTCCCTTCGCACGAATATCCGTTGGCTGCGATTCATTTGAAAGCCGTGAGGCTTTCCCTTACAGGACCTGAGTTTATATTAATGGCAACAGACCCAACATTAACATTTCCTCCCCCACTGGCAAAGTGAAACCCAATAGCCAAGCAGTGGAGTAAACTACGTGAATTCCAGGGACCTTAGGGAAGCTTGGCAGCCAAGGCAAATGCTCCGGTTTTTTCGGTACATTCCTCGCGACTGGCTCCAGAATTCACTAAAGTCCACGATTTGCTTGCTTGACGCGGCTAATTTAGCGCGTAGAGTGAAGTGAGAGTTTCCTCGCGCACAACAGGCTGTTCTTGTTGCGTTTGGGAGATTTTCGAGGATGTCGCTGTATTAGGTTGAAATGTCTCGAACCTTTTGATTTCTGCTCAAGTCTAACGAAGGCACCAAGAAGGTTCAAGCATTCGACAAGGCAGTGCCGCCAAAATCATGAAAGTGTATTCCCCCCTTGGCGGTTGCGTGGAGAGCATAAAATGCTGGTATTATCGAGGAAGAAGAACGAGAGCATTGTCATCAATAACGACATCACCATTGTCGTTGTTGAAATTCGCGGTGATAAGGTTCGCCTAGGGGTCGAGGCCCCAAAGGAAGTCCCTGTACACCGCCGCGAAGTGTATGATGCTATCAAACGCAATGAGAGCGAACAGTCGGCGACTGATGCGTCGGCAAATTTGGAATCGGAATAGTCGCAAGATTATTGCCCCTCTCTCACTGTAACAACAAACGCCAACTGAATCTGCGAATTCTCACCGTATTCTGCTGCGGTTGCGTGTTTCGAAACTTTTTCGGTTAGTCCTGGAAGGTTTTTCTCTTCCTTACGGCTTCCCCCCTTGAAGACAACCAAAGCCATTGGGTATATTTAAGCCCTTCAACAAATGGCCCCTTCGTCTAGTGGTCTAGGACACCGGCCTTTCACGCCGGTAACACGGGTTCAAGTCCCGTAGGGGTCACTTCAAAGCCTTTCGTCTTCACGACGGAAGGCTTTTTTTGTGGACACCGTGGACCCTACCTACAGCTCGACAAGAACGTGGAACATTGCCTTCCCAGGGCGGCCGCTTCCCGATTCATCTTTGATAAGCAAGTTGAAGACCTACCGCGATTGCGGGTAGGCTTTCTTTCATCCAAAGCCCTGCACAAAAATAGCCAAGCAATATGACCAAGCACCCCTACGATGCCTTGCTCGTCCTCTCTTTCGGCGGCCCAGAAAAACCGGACGACGTCATTCCCTTTTTAGAAAACGTTCTCCGCGGGCGTAACGTTCCGCGTGAACGAATGCTGGAAGTAGCCGAGCACTACTATCACTTTGGGGGCAAAAGCCCGATCAACGACCAAAATCGATCGTTGATCGAAGCCCTCAAAGCAGAACTTGGGTCCCACAATATTCCGCTTCCGATCTACTGGGGAAATCGCAACTGGCACCCTCTTTTGACCGATACGCTGAAGCAGATGTTCGATAACGGACACCGCAAGGTGCTGGTTTTTGTCACTTCCATCTTCAGTTCCTACTCTGGTTGCCGCCAATACCGCGAAGACATCCAGCGAGCACTGCAAGAACTCGGCCTGGAAGAGGAGATGTCGGTCGACAAAATCCGGACCTTCTACAACCACCCCGACTTCATCCAGACAATGGCCAAGCGTGTTAGCGATGCGATCAGCGAGCTCCCCGAAGATGGCTCCGATCAGCGCAGGGTGCTGTTCACAGCGCACAGTATTCCCAACGCAATGGCAGCCAACTGCGCTTATGAAAAGCAGTTGCAGGAGAGCTCTCGCCTGATCTCAGAAGCTGTCGGCATCAAAGAGTGGTCTCTTGTTTACCAAAGCCGTAGCGGCCCTCCCCAACAACCATGGCTGGAACCGGACGTATGCGACACCATTCAGGAAATCGCCGATCACAAGTCCGCACAGCAGATTGTGGTCGTTCCGGTGGGTTTTGTTTCCGATCATATGGAAGTCATCTACGATCTGGATGACGAGGCCGCAAAACTATCCCAGAACGTTGGCATCCCGATGGCACGCGCCAAGACGGCAGGTGTTCACCCAGGATTCGTCAGCATGATCCGAAAGCTAATCGAAGAACGGATGGGGATTACTACCGAAAAAGAAGCGATCGGCAAGTACGGCCCATCTCACGATATCTGCCCGATCGATTGCTGCAAATACGAACCTCGTCGACCTGCCCCGGCTCAACCTATTGACTAGGCTATTGCTATGATACATCGGATTTTGATCACAGCTTTCGAGCCCTTCTTGCATTACCCGACCAACGCATCAATGCAGATTCTCACCCATTGGGCTAAGGACAACCCTTGCTCGGAGCGGTCTAGGTACACCACCGACATCTTGCCGGTCGACTACGATCTTGCAGAACCGCGTCTGGACGATCTGCATGCGGACCCATTCGACTTTGCGTTGCACCTGGGACAGTCACCTCGAATTCATGAATATCAACTGGAAATGGTGGCGATTAACCTTAAAAGTGATCCCGCCACACCTATTGCGACACTAAGCCCCTTGGGACCGACCGCATTTGCGAGTCAACTACCGCTAGACTCATGGTGCCAGGATTTGAGGCAACAAAACCTGCCCTCGTCCGTAAGCTTTCACGCAGGGACCTATCTGTGCAATGCAACCTATTACTGGTCGACGGAAATCTATCGTCAACGCAATATTTCCGATCGCAGCTTGTTCGTCCACGTTCCTCTTATCGACATGGCTGATTCTAATGCAGAAAATGACATACGCCGAGGTTCACGAATGCTGTCTCGACTAGTACGCCTGATTGAAGGACACCTCGACGGGAATCAAGCGTCACTTGCCTGCCGCGAGTGAATCTCCTGAAAGCCCCGAAAGGTCATGGCTGCCTTGTTGCAAGCGGCCCGAAAGGATTCAGGATAGGGAACCCCAGGCAGCGCAAAGACCTGCTGCCCTCCTTTAAAGAAAACAAGATCGGCGGATCGAAACCAAGCCTGACCAGGAAGCTGCCTCACTTCGATTTGATCGAACTCATCCAGAGCGATCTGACGCTCCATAGCACCTTGGATTCCACGCTCGACGTTCACATGACGATTTGTGATGCGATATCTCGTCCCCACCACCGGCAGCGCATTCCAAAGGTAGAGCGGAACAGCAATCGGAATGGATAGCAAGACGAAAAGATTGCCTACTGTGAAAAACGAAACGCCAGCCTTTTTCTCGTATAGCCGACCGAGAAACTGCCCGATAGATGTCGCCGACACAGACGGCCAGACAATTAATGCCGTCGACTCGTGCTGCGAACTTAATGTAAGCCCTGCAATGGCTTGTTTCATATGCGTTGCCCAACCTGATGGTTGGTAAAATCAAAGTTTATCGTGCACTAACCCGACTGACCGTTCTCTGACTGGTCATGCATATTTCCGCTGCGGAACGCATCGGCCATCGCCTTGGGGACCTCAGCTTCGGCAAATACAAGCTTGGCGCGATTCATGGCAACCTTTGCCTTGTTTTCCTGCTCGGAAGCAATCGCTTCAGCTCGGCGCTGCTCCGCTTTGGCGCGAGCCACACGTGTATCAGCTTCGGCTTGATCGTTTTGCAAGCGAGCCCCCACATTCTCACCAACGTCGATGTCAGCGATATCGATGGAAACAATTTCGTACGCCGTATGAGCATCGAGGCCCCGGGAGAGCACTGCCCGAGTAATCACATCAGGATTTTCTAACACGTGGGTGTGATGCTCGGAAGAACCAATCGCGGAGATAATACTCTCGCCGACACGTGCAATAATGGTTTCTTCCGTCGCACCACCAATCAACTGTTCGAGCGAAGTTCGTACCGTCACCTTAGCACGAACACGAAGTTCAACACCATTTCTTGCGATCGCACTGAGCGTGTTCTTGCCACTGCGGCGCGGGTCTGGGCATTCAATCACTTTAGGAAGCACACTGGTCCTCACCGCGTCAACCACATCTCGTCCGGCCAAGTCGATCGCGGCAGCTCGATCGAAGTCTAAGTCGATCCCAGCACGCTGTGCCGCAATGATAGCGTGAGTCACATGCATGACATTTCCGCCGGCCAAGTAATGGGCCTCCAAACGCTGCGTACTGATTCCGTTGCGTCTGTCGATATCGAGCCCAGACTGTTTCGCCATAATCTTGGCTTTGACAATCAGTCGGCTATTCACTTGGCGAAGGCTCATTCCCACCAAGCTCCACAGCGACACGTCGGCACTTGACATATATGCCTGAAACCAGAGCTGGCCGTAATTCAGCATGACAATGAGAATAACAATGCCCAAGGCGACCAACATGAACGTCGCCAAAGCGTAGACGTACCACATGGTTCCAGCTGCGTTGTCAATTTGGGCCAACAGCAACAATGCGTTATTCATGGGGGTTTGTTCTCACTCAGAGACGTTGCACAAGGGAGGAAGCATCATCGATTCTGCTGTCCGCAATCATAACGGATCACCCGGCACGACTCCAGCAATCACCCAAAGTCGAACTCGGTTTTCGTAGACCAGCACTCTTTACACTATTTAAAAGAACCTCACACAGGCAACACCTGGGCGTGTGAGGTCCTCTATTCGCTGTCTCACTCTCAGCAACTTCGTTATCGCACTGACGGGATTAACCGATGCTGTCTTGTGTCCAGGCCCCATCAATGAGTCGCCAAGTCTTGCCGTTAGGGCTCTCATCTTGAAGCTCCCGGGGGAGACGATTGGGCCGAACATTATCGAAACATTGCAGTGCCGCGAATCGATGTATCGAAGCGGGTATACCTACAGAAGTAAAGCCCGGATGCCCTGTCGCTGGAAAGGGGCCGCCATGATTCATCGCAATACTGACCGCAACACCGGTTGGCATTTTATCATCGATCAAACGACCGACCTTTTGCCGCAAATGGTCAGCGACCTGGTCGTAGGCTGGGTCATCACCACCGGCAGTATCTGAGTAGATGGTCCCAGTAAGATTACCTTCAAGCGAATCAATGACTGCACAAATTTCCGCCAAGTTCTTTGCCTTTACAATCAAAGAGCAGTTTCCAAAGGCCTCGGTTTGGAACACCTCGGAGGTGGCTAGAAATTTCTCTGCGGTTGTTGAAAGCAAAGTGTTCGGACAGGTATAACCCTGAGAAGAGCCCTCGCCACTACCGCTCACCTCGACGTCCGCCCCTGCGTCAATCAGTACCTTGAGATTCTGAGTAAGCCCAGCCTCAACACCTTTGGTAAGAAGCGTGCCACTAGGAGCTTGCATGAAGGCCTTCTTAGAGCTTTCTATAAACTTAGCCGTTTGGTCATCGTCCAACAAAATGACAAGACCCGGATTGGTACAAAACTGCCCGGCTGCCATCAAACAGCTGGTTTGAAACTCGGTAGCGATCGCTTCACCCCGTTCAGAGAGAGCCCCTGGCAAGATCACAACCGGATTCACGCTAGACATTTCCAGGTAAATCGGCTTGCCGACCTTGTCCGCAGCTTCCTTTAGCTTCAATCCGGCCGTCTTGCTGCCGGTAAAACCAATTGCCCCGAGACGATGATCGGCCACGAATTTCAAGCCATCTTCGTTGGCCATGTGGTAAATCAACTGCACCGTAGCCGACGGAAGCCCCGACTCATTGGCAGCTTGTTGTGCGAGCTTAACCAGTTCGCGAGTGGTCCCTGGCTGAGCCGGATTGGCCTTCACAATGACTGGGTTTCCGGCTGCGATCGCCGCTGCGAAGTCGCCCCCTGCGGCACCGTTGAATGCCAGGGGAAAGTTGTTCGGGCCGAAGACTGCTACCGGACCAATGCCAGCAAAGTACGAACGAATACCACTCTTGGTGTCAATCGTTGCAGCTCGCCACGATCCATCAACCGCCGCTGCGGCAGCCAAGCGTAGCTGATTGATGGTACGGGGCATTTCCACATCAAGTAATCGCGGCGATATAGGCAATCCACTTTCTAAATTGGCCAGTTCACAGATCGCTTGCTTGTTATCGTCAAGCAGTTCGGCAAATCGATTGAGGAACAGCTCTAGTTTTTCTACCGCCATCTGACGCATTTCCTGGAATGCGGTTGCCGAAGCCGCTAGGGCCTGGTCGACGTCACTCCAGGAGCTAATCGGATACTGTTCCGGCAGCGTCTGTTTGCGTGTGGGGTTCTCGGCTTGAAACGTTTCGTTGTGCTCAGCGTCTCGCCATTTTCCACCGATGAGAACCTGTTCTGCCGCCATGAAACCAATCACCTTTCCCGATGCATTACGGTCTATGTCACCCTTGAATGACCTTACTGGTAAGGGTGCCGATACCTGAAATCTGGATACTCACGATGTCTTGCGGATGAAGAGTGAAGTCGTTGTCAGGAACGATTCCCGTTCCCGTCAGCAAAAAAGCTCCGCGTGGAAAATGCTGATCTCGGAAGAGATACTCAACCAGGCCTTCCAAAGGGCGGGCCAATTGATCGAGGCTCGTTTCCCCCTGAAAGACCTCACTCTCTGCCCGAACGATACTCAACTGCACTTTAACCTGGGAAAGTTCGGAATGTTGCTTCCAATACTCAGAAGCCAAAACAACCCAAGGCCCTAATCCGCAACACTGGTCATAAACTTTTGCTTGCGGGAGATAAAGGGGGTTCTCTCCTTCGATGTCTCGACTGCTCATGTCGTTACCGATCGTTACACCGACTATTTGCCCGCGAGAATTCAAGGCCAACGCAAATTCTGGCTCAGGAACATTCCACTTGGAATCTTTACGAATTCGCAAAGTCTGCCCCGTTCCGGTAACCCGGCCTGGGGTCGCCTTGAAGAAAAGCTCGGGGCGATCCGACATGTAAACACGATCGTAACAATCGGCGGCGGCTTCCGACTCTTCCATTCGCGCCGTTTGACTACGCTTATACGTCACGCCAGCCGCCCAAACTTCCTGTTGATCGATGGGGGGTAACAGGACAACTTGATCGAGTTCGATCGTATCTTGCGCGTTGGCAAGTAATGACTCGACCTTTTGCACAGGATCATCCGCATCGAGGATCTCAAAGAGACTAGTGATATCCTGGCCGGAAAACTGAACCACTTCGTTGTCGCGCACCATACCCACCGCTGGGCTTCCGTGGGTTCCAATAAACTTTGCTAGGCGCATAGCTGTTAATCTTTCGATGAATGGGGGGGGGAATTCTTTCGCCATATTCTAACCCTGGGGAAGGGGCGAATGTAGACGCAGTACAGCAGCAATTGGCTGCCCCGGAATTAAGCACTGCGGGCGCGCATCCGTAGCATTCGTAATGCAGAATGACCGCATTCCCTGATTGAGACAGGGCTAGTAGCATCGCTAACTCTCGCCACAGTCAGTGCCTACGGCAGGTGGCCAAAGTGTAACCACCTAAGGGTTTATGGTACGCGGCATGCAGTTTGCTTTGACGGTTGTGTCCGCGACTCAATGGCCACCCTCTCCTTCTAGTTATCTCCACCATGGCTAATAGGGCCAAAGTTCCGATTGGCGAACGACCTGGAGACAACCCTAGCGAGGATCATGCCGCCTTTGCTGTCGCGAGGAGCTATCTTGCGGCTGACGTGCGCACCGTTGCCGGCCGGTGATTTGGTTGTCGGGAGAGGGCACCTGGTTGCCGGATCGGCGCGGTGCGACGTAGCCTACCTTTTAGTCGACCCCTTGTTCTTACCGCGAACCTTTCTACATGGTTTGTGTATAATACTGATAGCCGTTCTGTTGTCGGCCAGAACGCTCTGACCATGAAAACTCGTCGACTTGTCAGCCGAACCAAGCTGACCATCTCTATGTCACTACCGTCGAAACTGCGTCGCCAGATTGCTCATCAGGCTGCGCGCATGCTGTATGACCGCCAGGAATCTGAGTACTACCATGCCAAGATGAAAGCAGCCCGGCGAGTCCAACGAGGCTGGGTCAAGGAAGCCGACCTTCCCACGAACGCTGAGATTCGTGACGAAGTGCAGTCGATGGCCCGAATGTTTGAGGGGGATACCCGACTCGACAACCTTTTAACCATGCGTCTGGAAGCGCTGCGGATGATGAAAATTCTCGAGCGTTTTCGCCCTAAAATTGTCGGGAGCGTTCTGACAGGGCACGTCCGCAAAGGATCCGATATCGATCTCCATATTTTCAGCGACAGCATGTCGGCAGTTACTGCTACGCTGGAAGCCGAAGGGATTCGCTACGACGTGCAGCGAAAGCACGTCAACAAACCAGGCGCTGCAGGCATCTATACTCACATTCATATTCGCGAAGAATATCCTTTTGAACTCACCGTCCGGGCAACGAAGGATGCCTCGGCTGTTTCCAAAAGTTCGATCACCGGCAAACCGCAAGAACGCATGAGCATTGCCGAGTTCGATCATTTTCTAGCAGAGTCGTACAACGAGATCGAATACTCGGAAGGATTAGCCGCGGTCGAAAATCAAGTCGATCGCTTTCTTCAGTTCGAGGCTTTGCTGTTACCTCTGGAAAACGTCAAGCAAAGCCCTAAATGGCATCCAGAAGGAGACGCACTTTACCACAGCCTTCAAGTGTTCGACCTGGCTCGAGACCACTTGCCTTACGATGAAGAGTTCCTGCTAGCCGCCCTTCTGCATGACGTCGGAAAAGGAATTGATCCACACGATCACGTTCTAGCAGGCCTAGAAGCACTCGGGGAGGATATAACAGAACGAACATACTGGCTCATTGCACATCACATGGAAGCCGCACTCGTTGTGGACGGCACAATCGGAGCGAGAGCCAAACGCCGCTTGAAAGAGTCTGAGGATTATGAAGAGCTAGTCCTATTGGCACGCTGTGATCGTGAAGGCAGAAAAGTTGGCGTAGAAACGTCCGAACTGGAAGAAGCAATCGACTACCTGCGTCAACTTTCGTATGAATGCGACGCGTGGTGAGCGAAACTAAAGAGAAACGGGATCGTCAATCCAATCTTCTAGCCCTGCGCAAGCACTCGACTTTCGCAGTTTCCGCAGGGCGGCAATCTCGATCTGCCGAATTCGTTCGCGGGTCAGTGAAAAGGCCTGACTCACTTCTTCCAATGTTTGCGTTTGGCCATCGGGAATGCCATATCGCCGGCACAGTATCTCTTGCTCACGTGGCGTTAGGACACTAAAGACACTCGCCAGTAGTTTCTGGACCGTCTCGCGACTTGCTTCCGAGAGTCCTGAAAAGTCATCTCGCGCCGGCAGCATATCGGCAAAATCATCGTCGTCGTAAGACTTTAAATCAAGCGACATCGGTCCACGCATCAGCACGTCGGCCTGCAGAACATCCCGTTCGGTTACCTTGGCGCGACTTGCCGTTTCTTCGATCGTTGGATCGCGATTCTCTTCCTGGCGAAACTGAGCTTTGGACAATTGTACGTTCTGAATCCGCTCCTGCATTCTCGCCGGCACTCGAATCAACTTTGCCTGGTCGGCAATGGCTTTCAGGATCGCTTGGCGGATCCACCAAGTCCCGTAGGTGGCGAACTTGAAACCGAGTGACACGTCGAACTTTTCGACGGCTCGAATCAGACCTACATTTCCTTCCTGAATCAAATCTAGAAAGCTCAGGCCACGATTTCGATAGCTTTTGGCAATGGAAACCACCAGACGCAAGTTCGCAGCGACTAGTTCCTTTTTTGCACGACAGTACGTTTCATGCGCCTCACGAATCTTTGGCCACTGAAACGCGAGTGTTCCCGGCGTCTCTTGATAGAGCTCAAAAATCTCCAACGCCTCTGGAGAGACCGGCATGTCGAACATCTGCCTTGCTGTACAGCCGACCGATAGATCAAGCGATTCAAGTGCCTGCTCAATTTTACGTTGCCAGTCCGGCAAGAATTTCTCTCGCAATCCTAGTGACTCTAGAAGACAAGCAATTGCATGGCGGCGGCGCATAAGGCGCTGGACCGCACGCTCACGCCGCTGAGGTGTTTCTTCTTCGGTACGCATGGCCACAGAAATATCGTAGCGATTACGATGCGACGACTCTGCGAGCTGCTCAATGGCCTCGCGAACATTGCTTTGCAGTTTCGCTTTCTGGCCTGGGCCGCTGATGGTAACTTCCAACGTGCGATCAAGCCGCCGGCTGCCTTGAGCGACTTCGACCAAGAGATCACACACCATAGTCGCCACTATTCCACAACCAAATAATCGGCGAAGGTAGCCGCGACGCGTTTCGGCGACACGTCGGGTAAGATGCTGCTCTTGCTGTGGAGTCAGTCGGGCGATCTTTCCCATCTCGACGAGATAGGTACGAAGTGATTCGGAATCCGGGGCCTGGCGTTTTTCTAACCCATCGATAGAAGACTCCTCCTGAGCTTTTTTTCGACTTGGCACAAGCGGATCGGCATTTGATAAGGAATCGGCGTAGGCGTGCTCTTCTTGACTGCCCACGGTACTGCCGCTTCCCTTGCTCATCTTCGACGTTTCTCCCCTTTGGCTGGATAGACTGCCTGGATATTCGTCCGACGAACATCTATATCCAACGTGGTTTTCCGCAATGTCGTAGTAGACGAGATCTGGCCCTCATCTGCCGCACAGCGTCATTCTATGCAGCTCGCCTCACAAAGAAAGGATTTCACCCCCCGAAATCCCCAGACCACTGACTCTGCACGGCAATCCGTACAAACTCCAAGAGCAACCCCTGGAGCCCATCGCTCAAGGACTAGAGGTTCTCTGCTTCGACGACCAAGTAGAGTTCGTAAGCTGAGAGACCATTACGGCCGACGTTTTCCAGCCTAGGAGCAAGCGTTTCATGCTTCTCCTTCAATCGCATCAATTCGCGACCTGCCAGCTGTCCGTTTCCGTCTCGATCGAATTCGCTCAACAACGACTTTGTTTGATCATACGACTGAGGATTGAGTATCTTCTGCTCCCAACCCTTAAGCACAAGCTGGATTTGGTCTGACGACAGAGCGAATTCCAGACGCGACACATTGCCATCTCGAGAACGATCCACCAGTGCGTGCCACTGCAAGAGCGGCGGAGCATTCACAGTGACAAAGCGAGCATTCGCAGAAAAATCTTCACGCGACCACACGCCGTCTACATTAGCATCCAAACGATACCAAATTTTGCGGATGGATTCGCTGCCGTTCCAACGCACCGAGGCGACGGCAAGATGAAACTCTGCAATCGAAATCTGTTGATTCATGTCCTGGTCGATTGCAATTAAAGCCTCCTCGCTTAATGCCGGAACAGCCCCTTCGGTCTGCGTGAAGCGGAACCAGGCCTGCTGCGCCTCCGAATCAGAAATCTGACTATCTTGGTTGAGATCGGCCCAGGCAGAAACCTCTTCGATAACTTCATCCTGCTTGAAATTGACTAACTCAATACGATCCAATTCGGGATCTTCCTGAGGATCGAGATTAAAAACACTTCGGGCCAGCGAGCCTGGTCGTTTCATCGTGGAAGCAGGTTTGGGCATTTCTCCTGGTTTGTTACGAACATTTACCCGTATACCGATTGGGCTCCGTTCCATCGTCGGATCATCCATGGGGATGACTTCCGCAGGAGAATTCCCCTGGCCATTTGCAAGCTCCTCGACTGTGGGGAAGGGGGAGGACTTCGGCTGTTCGGTCGGATTTTCAATGGTTGGCGTCTCGCCAGCTGCATCAGGATTAACGTTCGGCTTCAAATCGGTGGGCGGAACAGAATCACGATGGGCGATCCTTGGATCGCTGCCTGAGCCAAAAAACCCAGACTGATAAGTAATTCCCAAGCCCGCCGCAATCAAAAGACAGGCCGCGATCGCAATCCACGCCGCCAATGCGTACGAAGAGTCCTGCTGACGACGACGATTGGCAACCGAACGATCCGAAGAAGTTGCCAGGGAGACTCCGGGGACGACGGAATCGTGTTCCTGCTGCCCATGTTCCTGCTGACGCTGCGCGATCTGAGCCAGAATCCCCTGAGAAAAGTCCGCTGGACAAGGGACTTCCGGCAAGGTGCGTACGGCATTAACGGTCTCTACCAACTGTCGGTAGCGACCACGCCATTCGGGGGAGTTGGCCAACTGCGACTCAATTTGCAAACGTTCTTCTTCTGAAACTTCCCCATCCAGGAAAGCCGAAAGAAGTTCGTCATTGAGTTGCAAATTCATTGCTCTAAGCCACCTAAACGGCCGTGTCGACTAATTTTAATTTGCTGCAACCTATTTCTATTAATAGAGTTAGGCCTGCAGACTTAGGATCACAACATCGTAAGAATTGTTGTCCAAAAATGTAGATGGCCTTGTAGCCATGAAAGTTCCGCAAATCCAGCCCAAAACTTCCGTCATTTTGATTGACTAGCTGACAGCACTGACATCGCACGAACTACGCCTTCTTCCCAGCTTGCCTCTAAAGTAAGGTCTTCTGACGAACACACAAGAACCAATCAAGAATCCAAAGCACTTTTTCGTTCGTCTTACGTAATGGCCTATGACCGGGGAATTCGAGACCACTCCAATTTAGGGGAATTTCCTGGCAATTTATTTGAACCGAATCGACTAACAAAAGATAATGAGGTCCGTCCCAAACCACACGTCGGCCTCCCATCTCAGTCCTTATCCCAACCGGAAGCCCATGACTTTTCGGCCCGCCCCTGCATCTCGTTGTGTCGGATTGTGCCTCGTTCTTCTCTTGAACGCTGGCGTCCCTGAAACTGCTAGTGCACAGCAAGATGTTTATCCAAAAGTTCAGTCTGGGCCAGCAGAGGTGCGTCCGGAAGGCTCCGCGCGCGGTACGCGTCCTTCCCCAAGCGGAGAAAAACCAAAACCAGAAGGAACCAAGTCGGCACCTAAAGAGGGAGAGACTAAGCCAGACGAAAAGAAGGATGGTGCGAAGTCTGGTGACAACCCTATGGAAGGCAACAAAGGCCCCATCCAGCGCAAAGATGAACCAGAAAAACCTTCAGATCCAGAAGAGTTAAAGGTTCGTCCCGACGAACGTGGCATGGTCCGCTTCAATTTCCGAGGTCAAGCTTGGCCCGATGTCTTAGACTGGCTGGCCGATATCTCGAATGCCAGCCTGGACTGGCAAGAATTGCCTGGCGACTATCTGAATCTCACGACCCAACGAGCTTACAGCGTGGACGAAGTCCGCGACCTATTGAATGAACGTTTGATGACCCGCGGCTATACCATCTTGCAGCAGCAGGAAGGGTTCGTGGTTGCAAAGTTGGAAGGACTCAATCCCGCTCGCGTTCCCCGAGTCCATTCGGAAGACCTGCGCCATCGTGACGCGCACGAATTCGTCAAGGTTTCCTTCCCGCTCAGTTGGTTAATGGCCGAAGATGCTGTGGAAGAGCTGAAACCCATGCTGAGCAAGCATGGATCGATGTCGGCCCTGGCTACCTCGAACCGCCTGGAAGTCTTAGATGTTGCCTCCAACGTGCGAGAGATTCAGCATGTGCTGCAGGAAGAACAATCGTCAGAGGTTCGATCTTCCAAAGTCCACGAGTTCTTCCTTCGTTATACGCGAGCCGAAGAGGTGATGTCTCAGCTTCAATCGCTGCTGGGAATGAACAAATCTAGCGGTGGCGGAATGGCGGCCATGAATCCGCAGATGATGCAGCAGATGCAACAAATGCAGCAGCAAATGATGCAGCAGATGCAACGACAACAACAAGGCGGAGGCAACAAGGCTCGTCAACGGTCGAATACGCCGGATGACATTCATCTAGTAATTAATTCTCGGCAAAACAGCATCATCGCAAACGCCCCGCCAGACAAGCTTGTAGTCATCGCAGAGGCGGTCAAAATGTTCGATGTTCCCCCGCAACCAGGTGCGACCATCGGTGCCAATTTTCAACGCGTGAAAGTGTATCGTCTCGCCCAGTTGGATCCGAAGGCGCTTCAAGCGATGCTGCTGCAAGCGGGAAATCTCGATCCCACCACCCAGTTGGTCACCGACGACAAGAACAAAGCCCTGATCGCCTACGCGACGCCAGCGGATCAAATTACCATCGAAGCGCTTATTAGCAAGCTGGACGGTACAGGGCGCCAATTCAAAGTGATCCGTCTTCGTCGACTTCAGGCCGATTATGTTGCCGGCTCGATTCAGTTCATGATGGGAAGCGAGGAAGAAGAAGACGATAGCAATTCACGGCGAGGATACTATTCCTATTACGGCTATGGCCGGCAGCAAGAGGAAACCAAGAGCAACGACAAATTCCGTGTTGATGCCGATGTTGTCAACAACCGCCTACTGATCTGGGCCAACGATATCGAACTTGAAGCGGTCGAAAATCTGCTTGTCCAACTAGGCGAGATCCCATCCGGGGGCGATTCACAGCGAGGCCGCTTGCGTACACTTGATATGGGTTCCAGCCAGTCGGCTCAGGAATTGGTCAAAAAGCTGAAAGAGGTCTGGCCACAAGTTTCCCCTGCAACGCTGAAAGTCGAAGTAGCAAAGCCAAAAGAAAAGATCGAACCGGAACCAACGAAGACGGATGAGACGAAAGAAAAGAAAGAGGAAGCAAATAGCTCGGTGAATCATCGCCAAGGCATTACCGTGCCGGTCCATTTAGCCGTCGCCACACAAAAAGAAGAGGTCCCGACTGACAAAGAGATTCCAGACGCAGGCATTGCCGACGACAACCCAATAGAAGGCCTTACCCAGGAAGAGCTAAAGCAGAAGTACTTTCCACAGGCCAGCACCGAAGAAAAGAAACCTAATGCGGACCAGTCAGTGGTGATTCAAATCGACGAAAACGGTCGGATGACGTTGGCGTCGGAAAACCCGGCGGTGTTGGATCTGCTAGAAGATATTCTCTTAGAGATGACGCCACCTCCCAAGGACTACGAAATCTTCAAACTTAAACATGCCCCGGCCCTTTATGTGTCGTGGAATTTGGAAGACTTCTTCGAGGAAAAAGAGGAGGAAGACACTTCTTCCCGGACACCTTGGTTCCTGAGCTACAACCAGCCGGATGAAAAAGAAGACCCGCGTCGGTTGTCGCAGAGAGCTCCCATTAAATTCCTACCGGACATCGATACCAATACGATCCTCGTTCAAAACGCCAGCGCCGAGCAATTGGTGACCATTCGCGAATTGATCGAACTTTACGATAAACCTGAGCCCGTTGTCGAAGAAACAAAACGCCTCAATGCGACCTACGCCGTCCGCTATTCAAGGGCATCGGCTATCGCAGAATCGGTCAAGGAAGTCTTTCGCGATCTCCTCTCGTCAAACGACAAGTCTCTGCAAGCTCCTCAACAACAAGGGGGCGATCGTGAAAAATCGGACGAGCGTTCGGCAAGCGACTATGTTTCTCGCAGCAGTGGATCTGCGTTTCGCGGCAAGCTATCGATCGGCGTGGATGACATTTCCAACACGCTGCTGGTCTCGACCGAAGGAGAGAACCTGATGAAGCTTGTGATGGATATGGTGAAACGAATCGACGAATCCGCCAAACAAGTATCCACCGTGCGGGTTGTCAACTTGAAGACTGGCGTTGGCGGAGACAAGTTTCGAGAACTTATGAATCGCCTGCTGGAAAAACAAGATCCGCAACAAGCCCAACAACAGCAGCTGCAAAACCAAAACGGACAGCCTGGCGGCCCCCAGCCTAATCCAAACGGACAACGGGGACCGAGAAACTGGCAGCAGAATCGCGGCCAACCTCAAGCCATCGAGGCAAACAATTAGAGATCACGGCCTTCGGTTTGGGCAATCAGTTTTCGCACGTCTTCGGGAATAACAATCGGCCGCTGATTTGCATAATCGAAGTAGACCACACCCGACTCTCCGTCAGCGACAACATGACCTTGCGTAACGCTATAGATAGCGTGCTCGACCTTCATGCTTGTCCCACCTAGCTTTACCATCCGCGCACCGATGAGGACGGTATCCGGATATCGAAGTTGCTTTCGGTAATTGCAGTGCACCGAAGCCAGAATCGGCCCACAGCCGGTCGCTTCCATAATGGGATTCAGACCGGAAACTTCCAGGTAGCGGACGCGAGAAGTCTCGAACCAGCGCAGGTAGACAATATTGTTTACATGCTGGAACGAGTCCATGTCTCCCCATTGAACCGGCACCTGGGCCACGGCAGGAAATTCTGCCAGTTCCGGCGGGAGGTCGCTACGGTCGATCATGACTTCTCCGATGGTCTCGATGTCTCATTTACTTCGAGCGATAGCTTAGTCCAACCACGAACGCTCTGCTAAACGCGCCGGAACATATTCTTCGGTCACATAGCTTACGCCTTGGCTGATCAATGCTTCGACTTCCAGCTTGAAGCCGTTATCGAGCATCTTTTGGATTTCCTTCTGCCACAACTTCTTTTGCTCGAACCAAGGGTAACTGGCAATCTGCTTGGCGCGCTTCCGATCAGAATCATTCAAGGTGATCTGAACGCTAGGCGAAAGGTTACAGCGTTCGTAGTCAATCGAACGCAGCCCAATGAACTTGGCCTCTGGCACAGCCATTCGCTTCGATTCATAGGCCAAGTTGATCGAGCCTTGCTTGATGACGCTGTAGATGTAATACCCCCACGGGTCGTTATCGAGCACACAGTAGATCGGCAGCTTGAGCTCGTTATTTAATCGAGATAGCAATCGCCGAACACCACGTGATGGCTGCCCCCCTCCGTGCGTCAGGATACAGTTATGTGTCTTCCAGAACTTGTCTTCATTGAATCGCTGCCAAACCGTACCTTTTTCGACATGCAGGACGAATTTAGCATCACACTTCAGAAACTCAATCGTTTCCGGCTCGACGATCGACGGAATCCCATACCCGCCACTTCCCATGCGCGAGCAGTCGATTTCATCTCCCTTATCGCGAAGGACGATATTGCCGACCATGTCCCCTTTCTTTTGAGCGTACAAGTGCAGCTCCTCACGAAGGACGTTCAGCAACACTTCAACGTCTTCGATGACCGGATCGCTTTCGGCCTGATCAGCGAAGGTCTCTTCTTTCGTCCCAGCAATGGTATGCTTGAGCAGGTAGTAGAGACCTCGAATACTGGTCGATTTGCCCTCGTCGATCAGCTTCTTACAGCCACTGCCAACGAGCATCGTCTGCATGTAGCTTTTGGCTTGGTTCAAATTGAAGAGTTGACGCCCCGTGGTATTCTTGCCCATCTCGATAATACGCTGCGTCTTGTTGTAACGCACGTTCGAGAGACTTCGCGTCGGAATGTCCATCTTCGGATCACGAACGCGGCCCGCGGCAGAGACCACGCTGTCGGCCAGACCAACAATCTGCTTTAGCGTGTAAACATCTTTTTTCGATAGATCAACTTTCGCCTTGTTATCTGTCTTGGGTGCTACCTTTTTGGGGGCTTTCTTCTTGGCCATCCGCTGCCGCCTGATCGTCTAAAGTTACAGAGCTTAGAGAAAATATCCGTATCGCGAAGAATGTATCAGGATAACGCACTTTGGCCGATCCGAGAATGGGCATCCAGGCTCAGATCAATTGGCTGCCCGAAGCGCTTCAATTGGGTCAAGATCGGCAGCACGGCTTGCTGGATAAAGGCCGAAAACAACGCCCACAAGCACCGATATCCCAAAGGCCAAGGGGATCGACAGCGGTACGATCTGGGGGCTTACATCTCGAATCGAATCGGGAAGCTGTGCTACCAATGCCGGATCATACGAGTTCGCCAGAAAGCGAGCCAAGTCGACGGCAGGGATACAAAGAAGCCCACCCAGAACCCCCGTCAGACCACCCACCACAGAAAGGACGATCGTCTCGACCAGGAATTGACGGATGATATCTCCCCGCTTGGCCCCCAAGGCCCTGCGAATGCCAATTTCGCGGGTACGTTCGGTCACGGTGGCCAGCATGATGTTCATGATGCCGATACCTCCCACTAGCAGCGAGATCGCAGCAATCAGGCCCATGAAGACCATAAACATAAACTTCGTCTGCCGGGCCTGTTCTAACAGTTCTAGTGGAACCACCACTGAGATATCACGAAGTGTATTGTGGTTCTGCAAGCTCTCACGAACCAGATCAGCCGTATTCATGACTTGATCGGCCTTAGCTACTTTCAACGTGACCTGATTCAGCTCGACGATCTCTCTGGAGAACGTCCCCCCCTCGATCATCACAATATGATCACCGATGCGTTGCCAGAGAGTGCTGATCGGAATGTAAACATCCTTGTCGAATTGTTGGCCAGACAAACTCCCTCCGACGGCAGCTGTTGCTGCCTTGGGCATCAGCACCCCAACCACCGTATAAATATCGTCGTCGACATGAATCGCCTTTCCGATTGGCTTTTCAAAACCGAACAACGTATCGGCGACTTCAGAAGCCAAGACACACACATTCGTCTTATTCTTGACTTCGACATCCGTAATGAAGTGTCCTCGGCGTGGCTGAATCTCCAAATGATTTAACCGGGCATATGCCGGCGTACAACCAACGAGACGACCATTAACCGTATTGGGGCCGTGTCGAAACTGGCGTCTAATTTCTCGAATGGGCGTGGCTGTCTCGACCGAATGCAGCGTTTCTTCCAACAACTTCCAATCGTCTCGCTTCAGCCCATAAGTCAGAGGACCGCGTTGTTCTGAGATAGCTTCTGAAGGAGGTTTCACCGTGCGAACGATGATATTTTCGGCACCCAACTTTTCAATTTGCTGCTGGGCTTTCGCACTAATTCCTTCGCTGATGGCCAGTAACCAAATCACACTTGCGACGCCAATGAAAATACCAAGAATCGTCAGCAGTGACCGCATCGGGTGCAGTAACAAGCTCTTGATTCCAAGTTTCCAAATTCTTAGCCCAAGCATCGGACCGCGTTCCTGTGCATTAAGCCAAATTAAGTGCCGAAGTGTCCATCGTACCGTGGGCGTTCGCTGACCGACGATTCTCGATCGCGTGATCTTCCTGAATCCGTCCATCCATCAAGCGAATTGATCGCTTGGCATGGTGCGACACATCATCTTCGTGGGTCACGAGAATGATCGTGCGCCCCCGATCGTTGAGTGTTTCAAATAGCTGCAAAATCTCTTCGGTCGTCTTGGAATCGAGGTTGCCCGTCGGTTCGTCGGCAAGGATGTAGTCGGGGTTGTTAATCAGACTTCGAGCGACCGCCACACGCTGCTGCTGTCCACCGGAAAGCTGAGTCGGACGGTGCCCCGTGCGATCGCCCAGCCCAACCATTCGGGCCAGTTCCCTTGCACGCTTGTGATCAGCTGACGTGACGTTCCCTCGATAGAACAGAGGAACTTCAATATTCTCGATTACCGTTAGCTGCTGAATAAGATTGTACGACTGGAAAACAAAACCAATCCGCGACGCTCGAAGCTGTGAGAGCTGATCGTCGGATAGCTTGCTTGTATCGTTCCCACCCAGGACAACCTGACCCGAAGTGGGGCGATCGAGACACCCGAGCATGTTCAGTAGCGTACTTTTGCCGCTACCGGATGTTCCCATGATGGATACGTAGTCACCCTCAGGAACATCGAAGTTGATTCCTCGCAGTGCGTGAACCGTTTCGCCTTTGAGGTGATAGATCTTCTTGAGGTCAACTACGCGCGTGGCGTAATTCACTGAGCTCCCCCCACTGCTTGCGGCGATTGATCTTCAGCTATCCTTACGGGATCTTCCTCCAGAGCTTCATCGGTACTGGTCACCGCGATCAATTCGTTGCGTTGTATCATGCCGTCCCCGTCCTGGTCAGCGTTGGTATATTTTTCATCACCACTGGCCGCCAATTCATCCGACGAGAGGACACCATCGTTGTTGGCGTCGAACTTCTTTAGCACTTGATCAACCAATTGCGTTGCGTTGCCCGTCCGTTCTCCCTGACCTGGACTTTTTTCAGGAGCAGGGTTACCTCGCCCTTGTCGCCCTTTTGGATTGCCATCCTCTTGGTCGTTTGGATTAAGCTGCTCAGGAGCGAGTTCTGGCATGTCGACGGTATCCATCAAACGGCGAGGACTCATCGAAACGTACTCTCCCGCTTCAAGCCCATCGTTGATCACAACGAACCGGTTGTTACTTGATCCCACATCCACTTTCCGCGGTTCGATTTCCTCGGCAGTTTTGCGAACCATGCAGTAGTAGTCATCGCCATAAGGGAAAACGGACTGCACAGGAACCATCAGGACATCGTTCAGTTTCTCGATATGAATCGCACAGTTGGCCGTCAAGCCAGGCTTGATTTGTCGAGGTGTCCCATCGATGGTCACGACGGCGGCATATCGTTTGACCTGGGCACCAAAGCGGCTGATTGGTTCCGGATATTCATTCACCTTAGAAACGGTTCCTGTCAGCTTTAACCCGTCAAACGCATCCAACGTAATCGTTGCTTTCATTCCAACATCAACAAGTGCCACCCGCGACTCATTAATCAAAACATGAACTTGCATTGCGGTGTAATCTGGCAGACGAATGATGGTCTGGCGTTCACGGACGGTACTACCAGGCTCGACAATAAACTCGGAAGCCTCTCGATTGCCACGTTCATTCGCATATACCACTTGACCTGATGTTGGCGCCGTGATGGTGCAGTTCTTGATCTGCTCTAGGAAGAAGTCAAGGCGTTTCTGCTCGATCGAATTTCGCTCTTTCGCCGACTCTAAGTCTGCCTTGGCGACGCCAATAGCACTCTCGAGTTCTTTGATCTTCTTCTCTTTGGTTTGCTCGATGAGCACCTTCAGCTTAAGCATGGCGTTGTCTCGGTCCAAGCCAGCCTTCCTGACGGCAAACTTATCGCCTTCCAACTGTAATGAAGTCACGAAACCTTTGGCAGCCAGGCGGGAACTGTAGGCATAATATTCTTCGGCTCGACGCATTGTCTCCATTGCAAACTCGATCTCGGCCTCAAGCTCCTGCTTCTCTTGAATGAACAAACCATCGACGTATTCGGTCATCGCGATCTGGGCTGCTTCCAGTTCGTTCTGAGACTTTGCCAGGCCTGCAACCGATCCGCTGAGGTCTAATCGCTGAAGCTTGGTTTCTTCTTCCAGGGCCGAAGAATCGAGCCGAACCAAGACGTCGCCTGGTTCAACCATTTTCCCTTCTTCAATCACCCAGAGAATTTCGAAGTTATTCAAATCGCGGTAGCCACGCACGACTGACATCACATCCACATTCCGGGCACTCTCGACTTCGCCTTTTTCGACGACATCGTGAACAAAATTGCCCACCGTTGCCTGATGAAACATTTCATCTTCGATGATCTGTGTCTTATCTCCGGCGGTGTAGAAGTAGGCGCCAGCAGCCCCCGCAATGACGAGGCACACAATAGCTGCCTTGGCAAAATAGCCTCTACGTGCAAGTCGACGATGTCGAAACCGCAGAGTAGGAGTTCTTAACGAACGAAGCAAACTAGACTGAAAGCTAACCATGGAAATTTCTCGATGAAGGTAGGATGCATGGACCTAACCATGGATTTCCATGCATAAATCTGAAGAAGGCTGGGAGCATGCCAGGAAGGCATTTAATTAGTTTACCAAACAATGAGCCGAGGATAACCTCAAAAACTGCCGCTTTTTTTGATATCGATGCCTCCTAACCCATTGGTCAGAAGGTAGTTACCAAAAAACAGAAGATCGATTACAACTCATTTGGACTAGATCGACTCCCGAAGTACTTCACTTAGATGAAACCCCGCCAAGCCTCGAAAGATTCTGACAATTCTAAAAAGATTGTTAGAACGGCTATCAGCCTGTTAAGTAACCCTTGCCATATTCAGCATTTACGACCCACCAGACATGAATGCCACCCTCAACACTCAGGGAAGCATAGGCAACTTAGCGTAGCCATTGTCGCTCAGTAACAATCTATTTAGGGGGTTCTAGTCGCGGGTCGATCGCTTCGACGCGGGTCGGCTTAAGATCGCCTGCCGGTCGCGGCAGCTCAATCGGCTCCGCTCCGTCGACATCCAATTGCAACGAACCTGAAGATTCAATCTGCTCAGGGACACCAGATGACAGATCGGACATTTCCGATAGTTCCGGGATATCGTGTTCAAACTGCATCTCCTGCAACTTTTCCTCCCAGTACGAACCTTCGACCGGTCCTGGATCGACCCAAACGCCTCGTTCGTCCAATTGAATCGTTCCCATATCGACATCGAGACCGCGTCGCAGAACTTCGTAATTCACGCCGACCGAAAGGAAGTCGTTCTGAGCCGAGAGAAGGCTGTCCAACGCGTTTAACAAGTCACGTGCCGTGCTGGAATCGAATTGTTGACTGGTTTGATTCGGTTTGGCCGGTTCCTGCAATCGCAATTGAGTGCGTTCGACCTGGGAAATTGCAACCTGAACCGCAGCCCGTCGCAACTCGAAATTGATGTCATTCAAGTCGAGCGTCCGGATGGTATCGCGAAGCCCCTGACTGATGAAGTCGCGGTACTGATAATAGTCACGCCGCGTTCGCTGGTATTGAATCTGAGCTTCGCGGTAGTTGTTTCGTTCCACCAATCGCGTGAGCGGGGCGTCCCACTCGAGGCCTGCCCGAAGGCGACCGTTGTCGCTATTAAACTTGACCGGATTATCCCCAATGTTGCCAAGCTCTCCTGTGAAAACGATGTCGAGATCGCTCATTAAATCGTTCGCAACGACTTGAATGTTTCGCCATGAGTCGACATAGGCCGCCTGGGCATTCATCCAGTCGAGTCGATAGACACGAGCGACATCGAGCGCGGTATCCGAAGAAATATCAACTGGGACGAGCGATACGGTTTCCGCTCGGGCTCTCGCTTGCACCAGCGATAATCCTAAGACATCTGAGATAAGTGTCGTAATCTCATCGGGCACAGGATCAAACACAGCGATCTTTGCCTGACCATACAGTTGCTTAGGCTGCAATGTCGGGCCGTCTTCGATCAACTGGCTTACTTCAGTGTTGATTTCGTCCAGTATCGCGTCGTGACGGGCAATTCGAACTTTCAGGTCACTCAACACGCTACGAAGTTGGGGTGGCAGTTCCTCCAGCCGGCGTGTACTGAGCACGCCCCCAGATACGGTTTCGTCCTGGACGTTCTCGCTATACCCTGCCAATTTCTCTGTAATCTCTTGAAGATTCTCGATCCGAGCCGGCAGGGCTTCTTCCAGACGCAAGACGTCTTGTTCGACCAATGGAAAGAAATCTTCCTGAACCAGTTGCAAGATCACTTTTAACTGTTGAGTGAGTGTTTGTACCGCTATGAGCCGTGCTTCCACTTCTTCATCCCATACCAGGACCGGCTCAACTGGTTGATTTGGGTCGAACTGTTCAGGATCTGGCAGGACTTCCAGAATGGAATTGCCCACGGTGATCTGAATATCGTTCAACTTGTTGGTTACCGGTGTAAACGCTGGATCTATCAAGTTGAATTGCTCGAAGAATGGATCTCGCTCCAACTCAACATTCAGCTCAGGCGGTAACCCCATGTCGATCTTGAATTGGTCCAGCGAATTGGCCAACTGAGTCTTGTTGGACAGCAAAGAGCTTTGCGTCTGAAACAAGGATTGTCGCGTAAGTTCCACCTGGAACGAATCGATTCGCCCTGCTTCGAATAATGCTTCGAGCTGTGCAAGACTGCTTCGTAGCGAAGCGATATTGCTCTCCTGATTGCGAATCGTCTGCTGCCGCTGCAGCAAACCGTAATATCCACCGACACCAAAGGACCCGTTTGGCCCGGTAGAAGGAAGCCCTCCACCAATGCGTGGGCCAGCTGTCAGCCCACGCCCGGCGACGATATCGAGATAAAACGACTGATTAAATCGTTCCATATCGCGAACCGACGCGAGCAAATTACGTTCTTGCAGGGTGAGGTTCTCGAGAACGACCTTGCGTCCACCACCACGCAGCAGCGGTTGTACCAGTGAAAAGTCGATCAAGCTATTTACCGAGTCGGTATTTGGTCCGGCAAACTCCCACATCATGCTATTCGCGAATCCAACCACCAACTGGCCACCGGTCGCAAAGAGTTTTTCCATCTGAATATTGCGTGTATTTGTTTCCAATAGGCTTGAGGAATCGCCTCCGCCTCGCACCGGGCCATCGGCCGTGTAAAAGACTTCATAGCCACCAAAGAACTGCGCATCAAATCGAAATCGTTCGAAGCTGACGTCAAGTGCTGACAAGTAAAGATCTTCTAACTCGCGTTGGTATGTGGGGGAATTCAGACGTGCCAGTTCGACGGCACGATCGACATTCAGAACCAACTCCCCTTCTTCATTCAACGGCATGTAAGCCATCCAGTTCGGATTGGCAACTTCGTCGGTTACGCCTTCTCGTTCCCAGCCCCAATACGCCGGCTTATGATCGACGACATGCATGAATTGATTGGCGGCCGGATCGTCCATAGGCATCGGTGGGCAATCGGGACTAAAAGGATCGAACATGCGGGACTGAGGGTTCGGATCGATCGAGATTCGATTGAGATGCCAACGCGGATCGTTGTTCTTCTCGGCAACCAAGTGGTACGCATCGTCATCGGCTTGGACACGATAAAACCCAGGCGAATGACAGCCAACCACAAATAGCGTGCTCATCAACAACGCCATGGCGGCCCAACACGACGGGATGGGCAATGTCCGAGGATTGATTTGATTTCGGTAAGGATTGATTCGCATGCTAACCCATCTCCCTATGCGGCGTGGGATTTGATTGGGGAAACCGACGATGCCAATGCTTGGGTGCTCAGTGAGTCACCAAGCAACGCGACCAATTGCCGAAATCCTTCCAGCAGAGTTCGCGGATCGACGGGAAGCTGATCGAATTGCCAAGCTTCGTGGAATCGAGGAAGGATATTTTCGAGCCTCCGATTACCCTCATCGGTGAGCGTCCAAAACTGACGCCGCCGATCACGGACATCGCGACTCGCTTCTATCCACCCATCTAGCCGAAGCTGTTCAACCAGATTGCTCAGCTGAGCCGGAGAAAGTCCCACTGCCTGGGCCAACTTGGACTGCGGTAGTGGCTGGTCCAGGTTTTGTTGGCACAACACTAATACGAAAAAGGCGTTTTCGGACAGAGAAAACGGTGAGACCACTTCCGCGATCGCAGCCCGCATCGTTTTCTCGCACGATGCCATTTCGATAGCCATGCGAATCAATTCAATCGCCACGTGTGGCGATGTTCGCTCCGAGTTTGCCATGGGAAACTTCCCTGAGTTCAGCGGGGACGCCCACGGCAATCAATCCGTTAAAATCGGTAGATCCGTCGACGCGAAAAAACATTCGGTAGCGAACCATCCCGGGGAAGAACGTTCCGCTATCGATAAGGTTTCGGTTAAAAATCGTTCGGACTTGAACGATTTTGCGGCTTATAGCGACAACCCAAGATCAGTAAATTGACATAACCTGTGGTGTCATAAGAGTTAAAGACAAACCCCTCAATTGAAGTTATTTGACTGCCCAAATATCCCAGTTTATGATCTCAGAGTCTTTTCTCTGGAATGCCATGGCAATTTCCGTGAAAAGTCCTGGGTCTGAAGTACAATACACGGATGGATTTACGCGAACTGGTCAGGACTTACGATTCCAAGAACCGGTGGTCAGCACGCAAAACAGATCCAATCATTTCCTTTTCTGTCCCCTGTCACGATCGTCAACTCCCAGAACCTAAGCCCACATGACCGTTTTTTACATTGTCATTGCCGTGCTCGTTCTGCTGTTCGGGATCTTCTCGTACCTGAACGCGGCCAACTGGAATGTTCTGCATGTGTTGGGTCTATTCCTAACGTTCGGAGCAGCCTTCGCTTATTTAGTTTTGGCGGCCGCCGTGCTGCGCACTGAATCGAGTTGGAAGAAACTGGCAGAGCAGAAAGACAAGGAACTGAATCAAGCGGTTTCCCAGGTCGAGTTGCTGAAATCAGGCCGAACCATCAATACACAATCAGGGCGATTGGAATCGGTCGACAGCCCGATTGATAGCCTGGCCGGCGCCAAAGCAGAACTCGAGCGACTCATGTACGACCGTGGTCGTCTGTGGAGAGACGTGACGCGAGGTGCCATCAACAACAATCAGGTTGGTTTGACGCTCCCGCCGGTCCAATCACCAGCCGCGAACAATCCCGGTGGCGGTGCTGCTCCTGCTGCGTCCATGCAGCGATCTCTGGCTCCCGACGACATCGTTTACGCATTTGGTCAGATGGATCACCCCGAAGATCCTACGCTGACCGTGCCCGCTTATTTCATTGGCGAATTTGTCGTACGTACTATTCAAAACCAGAACATGACTGTCGAATCGACGACGAAATTGGACCGGGCCCAGCAACAAACCTTGAATTTGCCTAATCAGTGGATGTTGTACGACAAGATGCCGGTCGATGATCATGAAGTCTTTGACGACATGGACGACGCCCAGTTGGCCTCACTTATTCGCAAAGCATGCTCACGCATGGGGCTCCCTCAGCCGATGCAGGACGAGGTGCTTACCAGCATCCAGCGCAACGGCGAGACAGCCGGAACCGATGACCCAGAACTTGCTGTGATGAGCAAGGTCACCTTCCAACAAGATTATGAAGTCTCGGTCGATGCCCAGACAGACACTGCTGGCATTACCCAGGAATTTGAACCTGCCTCTGGTTTGGCGGTTGCGACCTTCCTCAAACAAGGCGAGTCGACAAAGTTCAGCAAGGGAGACCAAATCGTCCTGTCGACCTCTCGCGATCCTGGTAAGTCACTCGTCGACCAAGGAATTGTTACTGTGGACGAGAAGATCTACATCCGACCGCTCAATGACTTTGCCTTTCAGTTCCATGCGTATAAGTCGCAAGTCGAAGACATGCGTGACATGGCCTATACGTTGAACGAAGACATTAAAATGCTGACCGAAGCCGAAGGCATTGCCAAAGATGTCATTGCCTACCGAGAGCAGGAAAAGTCCAAGCTTCAGACCGACAAGGAAAAGATTGTTTACGAGCAGGAACAGATCGCCGAGTACAAGCAAAAGCTGCTCAACTTCCTGACCGAAACCTTGAAGGTCAACAGTCGCCTATATCGCACCAATCAAACACTGGTCGAAGAACTGCAGCGTGCCAGCGATGCCGTTTTACGTAAGCTTGGGCAGGAAGAACTAGACAAGGCCGATCCAGATTCGCTTACGCTGGCCTTCTAAATTCGCCAGTCCCTCACTAGCAACCTGCTGTCGAGTCCCTTAATTAACAACTTCAGTCCGTTTCACACGGGACTGAAAATTGCGTTAAGCTATCAATCTGTAGGACTTTGCAGCTTCTGGCCAAATCCATCCACGAGAAGCCGCACTGCACTTTTCTCTTTGGCGCACCTAGGATAGTTTGAATAGACGCATTGCCATCGCTATGCGTGCGCTACCTCGAAACTTTGTTTTGGTTGGGAAATGGGCCTCTACGATCGGGAATATTATCGCGAAAACGACGGACAAATGTCCTTCTCGATGGGAGGGCAGTCTGCCACGATGTTGCTGCTCTACGTCAACGTGGGAGTTTTCCTTGTTGACTGGCTGCTTCAGCTTGACCTGGGGCGATACTTCGGGGCCCACATCGATACGCTTTATAACCCACTTCTGTGGTATCAATACCTGACCTACGGTTTCCTACACGATACTGACACGATTTGGCACATTCTGGGCAATATGTTTGTTCTCTGGATGTTCGGTCGGTTTGTGGAAGATCGCTATGGGAAAGCAGAATTCCTGAAGATCTACCTCATCAGCATCGTTCTCTGCGGAGTTATTTGGAACGCAGCGACATTGGCTGCCTTTGGCGGCCAGATCCCGATGATGCCTAACGGTGAATCCCTTCGCATGGTGGGTGCGTCTGGGGCGATCTCGACGATCATGGCCCTTTTTATCTGCCTATATCCAAAGATGACGGTCTACTTGGGCTTCCTCATTCCAGTGCCTGCTTGGGTTGTTGGTGTTCTGATCCTGCTTTCCAACATCTTTGGACAAGACGAAAGCGTCGCCTACTCGGCACATCTCGCAGGGATTGGCTTCGGGATTGCCTATTTCTTCAGTGGCATCAACCTGGGTAAATTCATCCCTAGCAAGTTGGCGCTCCCGAAATGGTCGCTACGGTCGCGTCCGAAACTGCGGATTCACACAGAGGAAGAAGATTTCGATCCCTACAACGACTCGGACGAAGAAGCCGAACGCATCCTGGAAAAGGTGAATCAATCTGGGATGGATTCCATTAGCGAGTCAGAACGCAAGAAGCTGGAAGCTTATAGCCGTAGAATGCGGCAAAAACTTAGCTGACGCGAGTCCGCTAAAGTCCCTTGGAGCACGGATGCCTGCTGGGCTTAACAACACGAAATACCTTTTCGCTCTAGGCTTGGTCTGCCTCGTCGCCGGGGTAGCTATCTACTTCACTTACGGTCGACCAGCCGTTTCAAAGCCTCCTTCGCTGTCGATTGAATCCACAGATAACTCCTCGGATCAGGTCTTAATCCCAGGCGGAACGTATCTAATTGGGAACGATGCCGGACCACGCGATACCCGCCCCGCTCGACGCATCAAGCTGAAGCCTTTTCAGATCGATCGCACCGAGGTAACCAACGCGATGTTTAACGAGTTCGTTCAGGCAACCGGTTATCAAACCGACGCCGAACGAAAAGGGCACAGCCTGTGCTTCGATAAGACTTCCCGGCAATTTGTCCGCCAAGAGGGTGCAAACTGGCAACAGCCGGACGGTCCCGATTCTTCCATTCTCGGCAAGGAAACAGTTCCGGTCATTCATGTTTCGTGGTACGACGCAAATGCCTACGCGAAGTGGGCAGGCAAACGCCTACCCACTGAATTTCAGTGGGAAGCGGCCGCTCGTGGGCAGTCATCAAACGGAGACTTTCCATGGGCGAGGGATTCGGAATTGGAACCCCATCATTTAGCGAACCTCTGGCAAGGTGAATTCCCCTTACACGACCAAACGCTCGACAATTACCACGGGATCGCTCCCGTAGCTACCTTCCCTGCCGCCGAGCACGATATATTCGACTTGGCCGGAAATGTCGCGGAATGGACTTCAAGCCATTACGCCGAGGACAGCTACACTCTAATAGGCGATGTCGAACCCACTGGCCCCAACGGTGGTGAGATGCGTGTCACGCGCGGTGGAAGTTGGCTAAGCTCCGACCAGACAGGCGTAAGCGAAGCGGCAATGTGGTACCGTGGAAAACTCACACCTGAAACCAGCACGAATTTCACCGGCTTCCGCTGCGTGACTGATAACGAGCGTTCGCGTTAGATCGACTCTGGCGACAAGATAGACTCCGCAATGCGTAGATTGTCGGCCATATGCTTCAGGTTGAGCCCTCCTACGACTAGGCTCGTCACGCCTGGCTGGTTCAGCACTGGCGGTATGGCCTGGTCCGCAGGAAGATGCCCCGAGGCGAGCCCTTTTTTCACCAGGACACCCACCTCACGACGTGCGGCCTCCTCGATGACGCCGACATGAGACCTGTCTTCCGCATTGAACTCGACCATCAAGAGATCTGCCCAGTCCAATGCCATCACTGCGGCTTCCGGTGTCTTGCCCGAAAGCCCAATCGCTCGGATATCACCGGCATCTTTCAATGCTTGAAGCGTCTCAACCACAGACGTTTCTTTAAGTACTTCCATATCTTCGGCGGGCGTATGAATCAGCACGATGTCGACCACATCGCGACGCAAGAGCCGTAAGCTATTTGCTACGCTTGTTCGGATCGAATCCTCATCGAAAGCATATCGCGAGTTGCCATTCTCGAATAACTCGCCCACTTTGGTCGAAACGACAACTGGCACGTCGCGTCGTCCTAGCCAATTGCCAAGCCGCTGCTGACTTATTCCGTAAGATGGAGCCGTATCGAAGTGATCGATCCCCAGGTCGATTAGCCCGTCTAACAGGCAAGCGACTTCCTCATCGCTGGGTAGATCATACGGACGAGGGTACTTGATCTTCGCGTTGCGGCCGATCTTAAAGGCACCAAATCCGATTGGCCCAAGCCGTAAGCCTGTTTTTCCTAAAGGTCTTTTCAGCATATCGATGCTAGGCCGCTGCCGTCTGAGAGAGGGACAGAGAGGTCCATAATTGCTCGTGATCCCAGGGTGCTTTCGCCACCGCCGGGCGAGGCCAAGATGCTAGTTTCTCTAGTTCTCCGCTACTGCGAGCAGGCGAGGCAAGAACGGCAGCGGAGAGGCCTTGAACCAACTGCGGAACAAGCACTAACTTCGTTGGCCAAGCCGTGAGCACGTTCCCTTCTTTTTCAATTCGGAACGAATCGGGACGTCCGCCGGTCATCGTGATTCCTTCAGCACGATCCACGCGATACGTGGCCCACCACGCGTCTTCCAGTGAGATACCAGGCATCGTTTCAAGAAGTTCTGCTCGCGTCTGAGCAATCAAAGCAGCACGATCCATGTCGACGCCGTCCTCGGCAATCTTACCACCAACCTGCCAAACGATTTCTCCGTTGTACCGCTTGGCCGAAGTGATCGACACGCGAGTTGCTGCACCGTCGACGCAATGGCCGTAAAACTCCTGAAGTCCGCCCCGAAGCATCACCATGTGAAGAGGGCGTGTTTGTTGTTTTCGCGGATCAAGACCAGCAGAACCACGCAGGGCAGCATTTCCTTTGCCAGCAGCAAAAACATTCCAATCGGCGATTACTTCTACCTGCCTGCCGTCTGGGGCATTTAGAACAACCGATCGAACACTTCCATCCGCATCAAGGCGAATGTCAGTCCCCTGATTCGCAGCGACCTGAACGATTTGTTTCTGGTTAGTATCGGCCAAGTCTGCCAGCAGGGACTCACACGAGATGACTTGCTCAGCAACACTAAAGATAGAACCGGAACACCCCTTGAGCAGGTCAGGGGCATTATGTGGGCTTACGGCCTGGGGAGTTACTTGAAGCCCTAGCCGGGCTCCCCACATCCCGAGTTTAGACGATGCCGAATTAGTCCCCCAAAGATAAAACGCCTGCGAGCGTATCTTGGTTTGCGACAGATTGGGCAGCGAATCTCCTGCAAGACATTTTCGCCAAATCGCAGGCATTTCTCGTGCTTCACGAGCCGAAGCGGTCAACAACCCTTGGAGCGAATATTTTAAACCACTATGCAGAATGCCTTGGGCAGCAACCGTTTGTCCTGTTCCCAGCGACTTCGATTCGACCAACAGAGCAGATCGGCCCTCGCGACGCAGTTGATCGAGTAGCCAAAGCCCTGTGGCCCCGCCTCCGATAATCAATGCGTTAACGTGAACTTTTTCCATCTTCCCTGTCCCCCCTGTTCGATCCGATTCCTTGGCAAACTAAGTGTAGGAGTATTGGACCGAATGAGGCAATATCAGTGCTGGCCCGATACGCCAGGAAGTTCCCCCGAATCAATTAGCATCATGCTGCTCAAACCTTTAAGTATACTTATGTTATAGTTCGCCTTTTTCTCTGCTATCGGTAAGTTATTAATTACGGGGATCCTCTGCGACTGCGTCGATCCCGTCGAATTAGGCGACCTCACGTCAAGACCATCATTGATTCCCCCATGATTCCTCGTTATATCTAGGGAATCTAAGGTGTTTTCGCCCAGGACTCATACGATCATAAAATCAGCCTGCCCCCTCCGCCTCCGACCTTCTCAGGATTCAGCGAATGCGTCATTTTGCATATGCGTTCACGATCGCCATTTCACTTTCTTTTGTTCTGGCCAGCCCACTGCTAGCTCAGTTTGAAGAAGATTTTCGCACTGGCCTGATCAGCACGATCCAAGGCAGCGATGGCTCGCACTGCGTACGCATCGACCCGACGATCTCGTTCGACTGGCAGCGTAAGTCGCCGGATGTCCGAGTCAGCGACGGCAAATTCAGCGCCCGCTGGGATGGACTTCTGCTGAGCCGCACCTCAGGCAACTACACGCTCTACGCCTACGTTTGCGGCAAGGTCCGAATTCAGCTAGAAGGCGAGGTTGTCCTGGAAGCCAACACGCAAACGCCCCAATGGGTATCTGGCAAGCCATTGCCGATGAAGTTCGACTGGCATCCCCTTCAAATCGATTTCGCAAAGACACAACCGACCGCCGAACTTCGTCTGTTTTGGGCAGGCCCCGATTTCCCTCTGGAGCCAATCTCTGCGGAGTACTTCTACCACGATATCGACAAAACAATCGAACAACCATTTGATCGCGGGCGAGAACTCATCGCTGGCCATCGCTGCACATCCTGTCACGAGATCCAACAACAACCGCCTGCCGAAAAGGGCCCTTCCTTATCGCAGTTGGACGGTAATATCTCCGAAGCCTGGCTACAGACGTGGCTTCAAAGCGAGGGTCAGGAAACGGATGCGCTGCGTAGAATGCCCCACTTCAATCTGTCAAACGACGACGTAAAAGCCGTTGCTGAGTATCTATTGTCAGAATCGAAGCCAAGAGCAAAAGCGAAAGACTTGCCGGTCAAGGGTTCGGCGGCCAGCGGTCAAAACTTGGTGCTTACCTTGGGATGCACAGCCTGCCACAAGATCGGAGAACTCGGTAGTGCCAGTGTCATGGGTGGGCCTGAACTGACCAATATCGCCGCGAAGCGTCCGAAAAATTACTTTGCCGCCTGGCTTAAGGACCCAGCCAAACTGAACGCAGATCACCGGATGCCGATCTATGAATTGAATGCCAAGCAGCGCGACGACATTACGGCCTATCTCACCACGCTCACCGAAGACAAGTCAATTGCCAAGACGCCTGTACGAGAATTCAATGAACTATTGGTAGAGCAAGGGCGCGAGATTGTTGCTGCCAATCGCTGTAATACTTGTCATACGCTTCCAGGCGATGCAAAAAACAGCAGCCGCCCGATGCTTACTGCCCTGACACCCGGCAGTTTGTGGCAAGCAGGCTGCATGGATCAGCCCAAGCCTCAAAAGGGGCAGCCCGGCTATCGCCTATCAGCAGAGAACCAGGAAGCCATCAAGACTTATATTCGCGAAGTCGCCCGGGCTAAACATGAGAAGTCAGATACATCGGACGCAGCCTGGGTCCTGGCGAAGAACAACTGCTTCGCCTGCCATCCTCGTGGAACGAACTTAGGCCTGGGCGAGACGGCCAAGGAGATTGCCGATGCTCATAAGAACCTGGCATCGCAACTGCCAGCGATGGTTCCGCCTTCGCTCAACAGTGTCGGCGATAAATTGCACGACGAAGCTCTCTTAGCGGCTATTCAGCGAAGCGAAGGCAACCATCGCCCCTGGCTCAAAGTGCAAATGCCCAAGTTCCAACTTTCGGCAGATGAGCAGCAAGCACTAGTCGACTATTTCGTGTCGCAGGACCGAATTCCGGAAAATGCCCCATCCACGCTTGAAATCCCGGAATTGGAAAGCCTGGCCGCTACCGTCGCAGGATCACGGCTGGTGACCACCGACGGCTTTGGCTGCACGAGTTGCCATCAAGTGGGCAAAATGATCCCGCCCAAGGCACCACTCAATGCGAAAGGGCCTGACCTGTCGATGCTGGGCAAGCGAATTCGCGAACCATGGTTTTACCGTTGGGTTCACGATCCAGCGAGAATCGTTCCACGCATGGAGATGCCTAGCGTAAAAATACCGGTCCAGGGCGTCTTAAATAACGAAGTTGACACCCAACTCGCCGCCGTCTGGAAGGTGCTCAATACGCCTGAATTCACTCCCCCCAAACCCGATCCTGTTCGTATTGTCAGACTTAACGGAACGCGATCAAAAACTTCGCGGCCAATCGTGCTGACCGATGTCATCAAGCTGGGCGATAAGGATGTTTTGATCAAGCCATTCTTAGTTGGCCTGCCCAACCGCAACAATTTGCTATACGACCTAGAAACCGGAAAGCTGCTTCAATGGTGGATCGGCGATGTGGCTCGGCAACGCAGTGAAGGCAAGACTTGGCACTGGGAGATCGGTGCCCGGGGCCTACTCAGTAACATGCAGCAACAACCGGAGATTCGTCTTTTCACCGACAAGTCCGATTCACCATCTCGACCAACACGTGACGGACAATTTATCACGCGATTTAACGAGATTCAGTACCAAGACGATTCTCTGAGTTGGTCCCATAAGTTGCATTTCGTTCAAGGCCCCGACGAGTACGACATCGAGGTCTTGGAAACGTGGCAGCCCCTTTGGTCGGAAGAGGGCCAGCCGATCAATGGCTTTCGTCGGTCGATGCAGTTTCAGGGCGTTCCGGAAGGGGCAAGCATTGTCCTTCAACTCCCCAGCGAAACGCTCGCTGGTTCGCTCCTGCGCGACAGGGCTTCCACCGACGACCAGCCGACCCAACGTTACGATGCCGGTAACATTTCCTTCGACATTAAGAAACAACCCAACATAACTTTCGGTGACGACGCAACTATTAGGCTGAGTCCTGGCGAGAATCGCGTGATCGACCTGACGGTTCGGCTTGACCTGCCTGGTGAAACGCTTGCCGAGCAACCTCCGATACCGGTTCGCAAGTCGAATGCCGTCGCGCTCGACATCGTTCCGGGATGGTCCGCAACGCGTCTTCCTATCTCCACCGAAATGATGCCCATCGCTATGGATTGGCAGCCGAATGGAGCCATGATTGCCGCTTCCCTCAAAGGACGATTGTGGAAACTGATCGATACCGACGGCGATGGACTCGAAGACACCTACTCGCAATTCGGTGACGAATACGCGGCCCCTTACGGCCTCAAGGCCTACGACAACTATGTCGATGTCGTCAACAAGTACGCCTTGCTTCGCTTGTGGGATCAGGACGAAGACGGCGTCGTCGAAAAGGTTACCAACCTTGCCCATGGCTGGGGTCATACCGATGACTATCACGACTGGGCGGTCGGCTTACCACAGGATGAAGATGGCAACTATTACCTGGCCATTCCTTGTCAACAAGACAATCGCTCGGCCGAGGCCGCCGCACTGCGCGGGACCGTGCTGAAAGTGATTCCCGATACGCATGATCCAGCAAAACAAACATTTCGCCTGGAAGAGCTTACCGCCGGTCATCGTTTCCCGATGGGTATTGCTCGAAACCAACGGGGAGAACTGTATGTGACCGATAATCAAGGGAACTTCAATCCGTTCAACGAGCTGAATCATGTCGTACCGGGGCAGCGATATGGCTTCATCAATACCATTGATCGAAAGCCCGGCTTTAATCCGCCGGAGACACCTCCTTCCCTGGCCATCCCCCACCCTTGGACACGTAGCGTAAATGGCATCTGCTTCCTAGAGACCCCCAAGCCAGAACGCGAGCGACTAGGCTACGACCTATTCGGACCGTGGGAAGGTGACCTGATCGGCTGCGAATACGACACCCGTCGATTGGTTCGGATGAGCCTAGAGCAGGTCGGGGACACTATCCAGGGGGCCGTTTATCCCATGACCCTCGACCCACCTAAAGATGTCGAGAAAGGACTTCTCGGTCCGATCAGTTGCGCCGTTGCCCCAGACGGAGACGTCTATATCGGTAACCTTCGCGACGCCGGTTGGGGTGGTGGGAACAACATTGGTTCATTCACTAAGATGCGTCCCAAGTCGGTTCATCTTCCGCTTGGAATCGACGAGGTTAAGGCGACGCCAACCGGCTTCAAGGTTCGCTTTACCGATCAGATCGACGCAACGCGAGGTGGTTTGCCAACCAACTATACGGTGGCCTCTTATACCCGCGTTTCCACACCGGCCTACGGCGGCAGTGACAAACAGCGCCGACTGGAAAGTGTTATGAAAGTCGACGTTTCGCCTGACCGGCTGGAAGCGGTTCTTACGCTGGAAGCTCCACTTCGGGAAGGGTTCGTCTACGAAATCTTCCTCGATGATGAAATCGCCGGCGATCAAGGGACGCTGTGGCCGAAGGAAGCCCACTACACGTTACGAAAGCTGAAAGCTCAATAGCGATCGCTTTCTATTCCAAGTAAGTGTAACCACGCAGGCCCGATTCATAGAACTTCATGATCGTGCCTGCTTCCTTGGCTTCGATGGCCCCCTTCTTGATCGATAGCTCGACGCTGCGTTGCATTTGCCGGGTCAACTCTTCTTCGTTGAACTGCATGTAGTGCAGCACCTCTTGCACCGTATCACCTTTAATGATGTGCGTGAAAGAAGGCTCGCCTTGGTCGTCGAGCTCGACGTGGACCGCGTTGGTATCGCCAAACAAGTTGTGCAGGTCGCCCAACACTTCCTGGTAGGCTCCGACTAGAAACGCTCCCATGTAATACGGCTGACCGTCATAGCGATGCAGTTGCAGCGTTCGCTTAACGTGACGGCGATCGATGAACTGATCAATCTTTCCGTCGCTATCACAGGTAATATCACCAATCACAGCATGCCGCTGTGGCTCTTCATTGAGCCGATGGATCGGCATAATGGGAAACAACTGGCTGATCGCCCAGTTATCTGGCAATGATTGAAACAGCGAGAAATTGCAGAAGTACGTATCGCAGAGCATGCGATCGAGGCCTTCGAATTCCTCCGGCACGTGATCGAGCTCGCTGATGAGCCCGCGAATCTTGAAGCAGAGATTCCAATACAACGTTTCCGCTTCGCTACGCTGCTCGAGACTCAGATTGCCGTTGCCAAACATCGACAAGGCCATATCCAACGCCATCTGAGCATCATGGAAGCTTTCCAGCACCGTTCGCGGACCTACCGAACCGTAGGCCTCTTTTAACTCACGCAGTGGGGTCGGCGTATTCTCGTCAAATTCCTGCTTTAACTCACCCAACCCCTGTTCGGCCACCCCCAGCGTGCCGAAGACCAACACACTGTGGAAGGCAACCACGGCGCGGCCACTTTCCGACAACAAGTGCGGATGAGCAACCCCTGCTTCGTTGCAGATCGACTGAACATGAGAGACCACATCGCGAGCATACTCGTCCAACGTGTAATTCATGCTGGAATGGAAATCGGTTTGCGAACCGTCGTAGTCGACCCCCAAACCGCCGCCGACATCCAAGTACTTCAGGCCAGCTCCACGCTTGACTAAGTCGACATAAATGCGTGCCGCTTCGATCAAAGCCGTTTTTACATAGCGGATATTGCTGACTTGGCTTCCCTGGTGATAGTGCAGCAAGTTGAAGCAGTCTTCCATGCCGCGCGACTTGAGCTCGTCCAAGGCCCGCAGGACTTCCGTAACCGTCAAGCCGAACTTACTGTGATAGCCGCCACTGGCCGACCAACGCCCTTTACCTCGCGAAGCCAACTTCACGCGGAAGCCAATCTTGGGACGAACGCCTATTTCTGCTGCCGTCTTGAGAATAAGCTCGAGTTCCGTGTACTTCTCGACCACAGGGATGATCGTCCGGCCAAGCTTTTGACCGTACATGGCAATCTCGATGTACTCTTCATCCTTGAACCCATTGCAGATGATCGGCGTGTTTTCGTCCGTCATTGCGATGACCGCCAGAAGCTCAGGCTTGCTGCCGGCTTCCAGCCCGAACCCATAAGGACGACCGTAGTCGAGCACTTCCTCGACGACGTGCCGCTGTTGGTTCACCTTGATCGGATAGATGCACGAATACTTATTTTTGTAGTCGTAGTCAGCAATGGCAGTCGTAAAAGCATTGTTGATTTCCTGCAGGCGGTTTTGCAGAATCTCGCTAAAACGGAGCAGAATCGGCAAAGCTATCCCCCGCGCCTCGAGACGATCGACCACGGTCTTCAAGTCGATCACTTTGTCGGAGGACTTCGAAGGATGGACCAGCAGGTGCCCTTCGTCACTGACGCTGAAATAGCTTTTTCCCCACCGGTCGACTTCGTACAGATCGGTAGAATCGGCGGTGGTCCACCGGTTGCCATTCTCTTTCAGCATAAGTTCCACTCTCCTGGGGCGTGCAGAACAATTTTGGGACGCAGGTCGACTACCTTCGGAGAAACGTTTCTCCCTATCGGTTGCAATCGTCCGCGATGAAAGAGATGATTTTAGAACATGTACCCACCCCTACGGAAGGAACCTAAGGATGAATCTGGAACTTCGCTGGCAAGAAAATACCTGGACCAGTTGCTTGCATGCTGCCCAGATCCTGGCCGGAAATCCTCCTTCCGGGGTTTCTGAAGATCTTGTAAACGCCGTAGCCCCGGCTGCCAACAGCCTGGTAAGCCAACTTCAAACGGCCAAGGTTGCTCCCAAACTATTCTGGAGACACGCTTTACCCCTTTCCGCCCAGCTTGATGGTAAAGGCGAGCTGGCCAAAGTGGTCCTTCGCAAGACGCTCGGCCTGGAAGCCAGCGAGTCCGGCCTGGCCGCGTCAATCGGTGGTGCCCTATCTGACCTTACCAGTGCCTACGCGGCGGCCATGCCGAAAGCAGCGGACGAACTACTGCTTCGCCGCCGCCCCTTGCGCGAAGCCTGGGAAGCACGCGGCCCCGGCTTGCTCTACTTTCTACAGCGAGTCCTGCCAGAAGAATTCTTGCCTGAAACGGCCGATGTGATCTTAGTGTTGCCCATCAGCGGAGGTCGTGGGACAGCTCATCTGGCCTACAACAGCGTTCGCCTGGAAGGGATGCTCTACGACCCGAACCCCCAACTTCCCGAGGTCGCCCGACTCGGCTGGCTGCTCTCGCAGTTGAACCTAGACCTACCCAAGTACAGCGAAGAAATCGACCCCGACCGCATCGGCATGGTCGCACGACTGGCCACCTTGCCGGGCATCTTGTACGCGGCGGAAGAAGTCGAATTAATCAAACCCGGTACCGTGAGCCTGGCCGATGCCCTCAAGCTGTGGCAGGTCACGCACGTCGGGCACGAGGCTTTGGCAGAAGTGGTCGGCCAATGGTGGCAGACTCAAGAGACCCGCCAAGCCCCGTGGCGGATAGCCTTGTTGGCTTTAGATCGAATGGTCGCTTGAGCCTTCTGAGCCGCTATATGTCTCTCAGTCGCAGTCCCTTTAAGGCCGCCCGAAAAGCGTTTCGTCCGGCTTGTCGTAAGCGGGTGACTTCAAGTGCAGTAGACCTTCTCGCTACAAATTGGACAGACGGCATGCTTGGCAATACAACGAACCCATGACTTACACTCAATACACTGTCCCGTTTGACAGATGGGACAGTCATTTGCCCACTCCGTCTCATATTTATCCGGATCGGGTATCGCCAAAAAGAAGGTATCTCGCTGCTCTCCTGGCAACCGGCTAGTATCTGCCAAGACCAAGTGCCCTTGTTCTCCCCTGATTTCGGACGTGTCCCTTCGGGATACAGCCTCGTAGAAGAATTCAACGAATTGCTTGTCCGTCATTGTCGATAGCCAACCTACCACCTTTGCCCTGTCCATACGTCACTCCCCAATAATCTTCACCAAAATCCGCTTCCGTCGCCGACCGTCAAACTCGTAGTAAAAGATATGCTCCCACGGCCCTAAGTGCAGTTTGCCCTTGGTAATCGCAACCACCACTTCCCGCCCCATGACCTGTCGCTTGTGGTGGGCATCCGCATTGTCTTCGCCGGTGCGGTTGTGCAAGTAGCCGCCGCTGGCAGGGTCGGTGCCGGGGTTGAAGGGGACCATCTCTTCTAACCAACGATCGTAATCCTGGTGCAGGCCACTTTCGTTGTCGTTGATGAAGACACTTGCCGTAATGTGCATGGCATTGACCAGGACCATGCCCTCTTGAATACCACTTTCCGCGAGGCAGTCTTCCACGTCGCCGTGGATATCGACGATCATCCGTCGTTGAGGGACGTCCATCCAGATTTCTTTGGTAAACGACTTCATCGCAGGTACTCTCTCCTTGAATAGCCAATGGATTCTTTCCGAGCGATTGTAACCGATCGATGCGGCGCATGAAAAAAGGCTCGCCAGTGAGGCAAGCCTTTTTGCTCGATAGATTTATCGAAGTTTACTTCTTAGAACTAGTGAGTTCAAAATCAAAGGTGTTCTCGCCTGGCTGCACATCCGCCTCGAGTTCGCTCTTGATATTGTACCGAACCGGGATTCTAGGCTTTCCTGACTTGGAAGGCCGATTGACCTTACGACTGTCCGCATCCTCTTCGGGCTCGTCAGGGGCGTCATCCTCTTCGCTCGGTGCGATTTCAACTCGATTGTGGCCGACCTTAGTCCCGAGGGAACTGCGGATGTAAGTAAGCTCGTACTGGCCCTCAGTATCCGTGCGGCCTCGAGCCGGACGACCGTTATCGGGTTGAAAGACAACGACAATATTGTTGAGAGGCTTCCCGTCAAGCGTGATGGTTCCGCTCACCTGCCCTAGGTCAGGCTGATCACTAGGCCCACTACAGCCTGTCAGACTCAGTAGTATCATCGACAAGGCCACTGCCAGGCGACCAGTTTGTAACGACTTCACTGTGCAACTCCGTAATGTGGCTTATAAAATGTTGAGATTTCAGCTTAGCGGCCGTGCCGCCGCACGATCGGCGGCGCGGATTGCTCGTAAGAAATCCTTCGGATTAAAACTCGCCAAGGACTTCACGGCCTGAGCGGGTGCTCAGCCCCTGATAGGTCGCCATATCCATGTTTTCCGACAGGAAACGGACGCTGCCGTCACCCAAGAGGAATTGAGCTCCGCCGGCGTGCCAGCTACCAGCCGCTTCTTCGGAGCCGCCGTTGATCGGATCGTTACCTTCCGCGGCGATTAAGTACTCCGTCATCTCAGTGGGCGGATTGCCGTCAGCCCCGCCTGAGAACATGGCATGCCGGTCGCAACCCCCGCTAAAATGGCCGATGACGTCGCCGCCAGTATCGACGACCTCGCTGACGAAGATCGTGTTGGACAGACCGTCCTTCACATCGGCAAACCGAGTCTTGCTCGCGACGTAGAAAACACCGTTGCCATTCATGCAGCCCCAATCTTCCGATTTCATCTCAGCGACCGTCGATACTCCAGTGCAGACGCAGTTGTCATTTCCGTTCCCGATCCGAGTTCCCATGTTTCCGTTGTAATTGGATGGTTGGTCCCCGACCGCATACTTCTGAGCACCGTTGCGAACGTCTTCCTGGGAGGGGCACCAGAACACTTGAACGTCGTTTTCCAAAACGATCACTGGCTTCCCGGAACCTGAGCTGCCTGATTCGCTGCCATACCCGTCGGTAGCCCCCTGGATCGAGTCGTAGAGTGCCCTTTGCTCGAGGAACGGCAAGATGCTTGCCTGCCACGTCCAACCGTGTCCGTTGTACTGCGTGCCAGCCGCGTTCACCATCCCTTGATTGCCAGAGGCTAGACTAAGGTAGGTGTCGTGATAGTTGTGCAATGCCAACCCGATCTGCTTTAGGTTATTCTGGCACTGCATTCTCCGAGCCGCCTCGCGGGCTTGCTGGACAGCCGGCAGAAGCAAGCTGATAAGGACCCCGATAATCGCGATTACCACCAGCAGTTCCACCAGCGTGAAACCTTTTCGCGCAGACAGTGCATTACGTGTGACTTGAAATTTCATCAGACCTACTCTTAATGAATTACGACGTTATGATTCAACGATTTCGCCAAACATTTCGGCGACCGCGATCGTTTCGATCACTATGGCGGTCAATAGAATGGGATCAAATCAAATGCACAATCGGCTTTTCCGCAGACGGATTGCAATTCACGAAATCTAAACAAAGTCCACGATTCTTCCGGGCCCTCTGGGGGTCAACAATGTTGCCTTCGCGAGAGTCTCGTGCGCAAAACAGATATTAGAAAAAACGTCAACAACTCTGTTATTTTTAGGCGCTGCGGTGACCCGCACTCTTGTAGCCGGGAAACGACACGTTAAGAAGCGTTTCTTGATCACAAGCACGATAGAGTCGGAGGTCACAGGCAAACGCATGTCAGCATTTGACAAGCTACTTCGTGCTTGGTTCTGCCCAATCTAGAACGGCGAGAATGCCGCGATGATCGGAAGCGACCGGTGAATCGAGCACGCGATACTCAACGACCTTCCATCCTTCCATAGGCCGAAGCATGATGTAGTCAATCTGTCGCGTTGGCGTGTCGCTGGGAAAGGTTGCCAGGATATGGCGATTGGCTCGGGTCCAATCGTTTTCCAAAAGTGTCAGCGTTCTGCTCTCAGGCAACGCATTCAAATCGCCGGCCAGCAGGGCAGGGCGATTCCCCCAATCTCGAATCAGCTGGGCAATCATCTCGCAAGAAGCGACACGCTCTTTATCGTCACCTCGATAGTCAAAATGCGTGGCCAAGAATTTCAACGGTTGCTTCATGCCTGGCACGCTAATATCGGCCTCCATCAATCCACGCTGTTCGCCTGACGTAAGCGCCGGAAGTGGGTGGTTCGTCACCGAAATCGAAGAATATTTCGTCAAAATGGCATTGCCGTAGCGTCCCCCTTGGAAGTCGATATTTCCACCAAAGACGCTGTTCATCTTCAGTAGTTTGGCAAGTACTGCCGTCTGATCGACGTTTTCCGTTCGCTTCGTGTTTTGATCGACTTCCTGCAGAGCAACAATGTCGGGCTTGGCATCGCTCAAGACTTGAGCGATGCGTTTCAGATCTAGCTTTCCGTCGGTCCCTTCACCGTGGTGAATGTTGTAGCTGACAACTCGGACCCGCGTCGGCTCTTGAGCCGCTGCTGCTGACACAACACCAATCGCGAGCAACAAGAGAGGCAAAGCTCGAAAAGTTAGCATCGAATTCCCTTCGCAACTATTGGGCAGGCAAAAACACAACAGCGTCGGCAACCACATAGCCATCGACACCTTCGTTGGTCAATGTAACCACCGTCTCACCACTAAGCTCGAATTTGCCCAACGAAACAAAGACCTTATCGATGCTCGGGGCCTTCTTTTGATCGATCGTCCCGGAGTAGACTTCCTTCCCTTGCGTAGTGACACTTACCGGCACGTTCGATGCACGATTGGGATTATTGGAATAGGCAACGCGAACGTCATACTTGCCGGCTTCCAACTTCGAGACTCGGAAGGAGATCGACTTTTTGCCCTGGGCCTTGTTTTCGTCGTGAACGTAACCTGTCCCCACGTAGCCAGAAACGGAACTGCTTACGGGCCAAGCTCCTGACATCTGAGCCTGGGTATCGTCAACGACGATGCCGTCTAGTTTCTTGGGGTCGATAACTTGTTTCGGAGCGAACCTCTTGCGTTCCATTTCTAGGACTTGTCCATCCTTTAGGAGTCGCTCGCTCAGTTCGGCATATTCGACATCTTGAACAGCGATGTCTTGATCAATAGCCATGCATGCCGCCGTAGCAGCCGATTGACCGAGGATCATAAAGACTGGTTCCATGCGGATCGATCCGTAGGCAATGTGCGATGACGACACGCAGACAGGCACCAACAAGTTGGTACATTCCTCCTTTTTAGGAGTCACGCTGTCGTAACTGATCGGGTACGGACCGCCCGGGCTGATCTGAATATCCCCTTCGTTTCGGACATGTCCCTGCTCGTTAACAAACCGCTGAACGTTATGCGAATCCATGTTGTACGAGCCCATCCCGATGCTCTTGGGTGTAGGGACTTGCGCTTTCAACATCGGTTCGCACATCACGACGGGGCCGATCATGCGGCGAGCTTCGCGGACGTAGATCTGATGCGGCCAATTGCCATTGTCGACGAACTCATCCTTCGCCAATCCCCACTTATTCATGCGATCTTGGATGTCCTTAGGAATGGACGGATCGTTGGCAATAAAGTAGAGCCAGCCCTTTTGATAAGTTTCGTGCTCTTGAATGATTTCCTTACGGCGTTCGTACGAAGCTTCTGGATAGTCGTAGTTCATCCCGATGTTATCGGTTGAGAATGCTCCGTGATTGTTCGTATCGGTCTTGAAATTTGGGGCGGGGTCGAACTTATTGAAGACACCCTTCCAGCCACCCTTGAGGTAACGAGCAAGCAACGCATACTGATGCGGATCGTAGCCTTCCGGTTTGGGAAATTTGACCTGATTATCGGTCGCTGTCGTCAGACACATCCGAAAGCAATAGGCCTGAATCTTATCGTCGCCACTTCCATCTGGCCCTGGCTTCTCGGAAGATATACGGGGCAACAGTCCGCTATTACGATCGCCTTTGTCGACATAGGGATCGGTCGGATATTCAAATTGATGCTTGTGCGTTCGAGCGACTTGGACGCCGTTGATCGTTTCATTATAAACATCATTCGCCTCGCGACCGACGTGATACGAAACGCCAGCGGCAGCCATCAGGTCGCCTTCGTAGGTCGTATCGAGAAAGATCTTGCCTGAGTACGTGTTCCCATCGAGGGTCGAAATGCTGACAACCTTTCCATCAACCTTCTTCACACCGTTCTTGCGATCAAGCCACTGATCGCGGACGACGGGAATTTTGTACTCGTCCACGAGTTCCTCGAATACCTTCTCGGCGACATGCGGCTCGAACACCCACATGCTGTTGGCGTCGGTCCGATAGCGACTGTATTGTTCAGGCTTTTGTTGACGCCAAGCGTCTGGTTGGTCGTAGTGTTTCTTTACACGTTGGTAGAATTCCAGCGACAACCCACCAATGGCATTCTTATCGCCACTATCGGTCCATCCGAGCCCGCCACTCGAAAGTCCGCCGAGATGCTTATCGGGAGAAACAACGACAACCGTTTTGCCCATTTTCTTGGCTTGAACTGCAGCCGCGATGGCGGCAGAAGTCCCTCCGTAAATAACAACATCATAGTGTTGGGGCGCCGCAGAAACGGCAGTCGCCATGCTGGATAATGCGATAGCGAACGTTAACAGGCATCGAATCACGGGAAGAACTCCAAAAAGGCAGGGTTTTCGAGGTTCTAATATGGTAGCCCAAAGCTAACGCGGATCAATCCACCCAGAAGCAAGCACTGCGTTGCCTAATACGCCAATAAAACAAAGAAACCTGAGATTACCGTGCCAGAAGTCCCAACGCCCTAATACACCCACAGATAAGAACCTGGTTTTGCCATCGAAACATTTCCGTTTCCGTTTCCCCCAATTCGCCTGACACACACTTTGTCCGGTCGCTACCGATTGAACTGTTGACATCCCCTGGGGCGACAAGATTTCATGCGAACGGCGGGAACTTCATGAAACGCTAACCGTTTAGCACGTTCCGAGACCAGACGCCGAATTTATATTCAAGGTGTTTGACGATTCTTCACCGTGCTCGGTACCACAATCCATCATGTCAGAACCTCACTCTCCTTTGCCTGAACAACCGCTTGTTTCGGTCGTTATGGGCGTATGGAATCCGCATCCACGTCATTTTCCCGAAGTGGTCGAGAGCATCCTCGCGCAGACCTATCAGAATCTGCAGATTATCTTGATTGAGGATCCGTCAGAGCGCGACGGACGCGAGATGATTAATCATTTGAAAGATGATCGTTTCACCCATATTCGCAACGAAACACGCACCAGCTTGCCCGATCAGCTCAATCAAGGGCTCAAAATTGCCACAGCAGACTTGATCGCCAGGGGTGATGCGGACGACATTTGGGAGCCTCATCGCGTTGCCACCCAGGCCCAGTGCTTTCATGAAGACCCTGAATTGGTTGTCTTGGGAAGTACTTTGAACATTATCGATGACGATGGAAATCATCTCGGCTACCGCGACTATCCCCGCAAGCACGATACGATTGTAAATGCCCTCCGGCGTTATTGTCCGATTGCCCACCCGGTGGTGATGTTCAAGCGAGAAGCGGTCATGGCACTAGGTGGATACCACAAAGACTTCTACGTGGAAGACTACGATCTTTGGTGTCGCCTAGCTAAAGCCGGCGCTAAGTTTGAAAACTACCCCGAGCCGCTGGTCCGTTACCGCGTTCACCCGGAAAGCATGAAGAGTACCAAGCTCAAAAAACAGCTAGGGGAAACCATCCGCATGAAAGAGGCCCATTTTCGCGGGAAGATGGTCGGCGCAGATCGCATGCGACTTCTGGCAGAACGGGGCCTGATGATGATGCCGAGTAAGTTTGTCCTGTGGCTGTTTGGCCAAATGACTTTCAGCAAGGAACTTCCCTCTTCTAACTAAGCCCAGTTTCAGCCAATTATTGGCACGCTTTGTGCGTTAGGTCTGGGTTGTTTAAACGAAACCAGTCCTATCGAAAGCAACAACCCATGGGTATTATTTCCTGGATCGTATTCGGCCTCATTGCCGGGGCATTAGCCAAGTTTCTCTTTCCCGGAGACGACCCCGGCGGCTGCATCGTCACCATCATCATTGGTATTGTGGGAGCCACAGTGGGTGGCTTCATTGCGACCGGGCTCGGATACGGCACAGTTACCGGATTCAATCTATACAGTTTTGGCGTTGCAATACTGGGCGCCATGGTCGTCCTGGCCATCTACCGCGTTTTAATTGGCGGCAAAAAAGAATAGCCTGTATTTGCTCGAGAGAAGAACACAGCCTGGGAGATGACCTTCAGGCTGTGAATATGTCGATTGCAACACTAACATCCCATGCGATGTGGCTGCGAAACTGCCGGACAAATAAGCCTCTGGAATGTAACTTAGACTTCTAAGTATTGACCAATCTTGGTTTTGATTTCATCGCGAACCCGCCGAAAAGTAGGCATATTCTCCGCATCTGTGCCCTGAGCCTCAGCCGGGTCGTTAAACGGCCAATGGAGCATCTCTTTGGCACCAGGATAGACGGGAAACTCTTCTTTGGCGTTGTCACAAACCGTAACCACCAGATCAAACGGTTGATTCCAGAAATTGCTGGCTAACTTGCTTTCGTAGCTGCTAATATCGACGCCCCACTCTTTCATCGCTTCAATTGCCAGGGGATGCACGTAGCCCGATGGCTTTGAGCCGGCCGAGTAGGCCTCCCATTTACCTTGGCCTAATAGCTTCCAAATAGCTTCAGCCATTTGCGAGCGACATGAGTTCCCTGTGCATATGATCAAAACACGTTTTGTGAATTTCCCCGCCGCAGGATGCCCCGATACAACGATTGCGTTGGAATCTGTTTCTGGCTGAATGAATTGATAAGCAAAAACAGCCAGTACCGCACCGGCAATCGTAGCCACGATATAGATCCACAAATGTTCCCAATGACCACTCACCAAAGCCGGAGCAATGGATCGAGCCGGATTCATCGATGCTCCGCATATGGGGCCAGCGAACATCGCTTCTAATCCGACGGTTGCACCAATGGCAGCGCCCGCCATAATGCCTTTTTCCTTCGCACCGGTGGCGACATTAAGAATGATAAACATCAGAAAGAATGTGAGGATGACCTCGAACACAAAGGACTGCCACCAGACCCCCGCAGGCAACGTAGTGCCCAGGGTATCATGCTCTAAAAAAAGCACTCTTAAAGTGGCACTTGCCGCAATAGCCCCTGATAGCTGGGCAATGAGATACGGGGCAATTTCTTTACCTTCAAACTGACGAGCAACCCAAAACCCGATTGTCACTGCTGGGTTGAGATGCGCCCCCGAGATGTCGCCTATCGCGTAGATCAGTGCCATCACAACCAGGCCGAAGGTCAACGCAATACCGACATGAGTAACGGACTGCTGGCTGACATCATTGACGATGATAGCGCCCGTCCCTGCGAAGACGAGAGCAAACGTCCCAATTGCTTCTGCAACATAGCGTCTCACGAATGACTGTCTCCAACACAAGCAGAAGTTCGCTCTCGCCGTCTCATTAGACGACGGTTTCTAAACAATGCAAGAAACCAGCGAAGCAACCACAAGTGGACCTATAACTGTTCAGCGTACCTTCTCGTCACGATTCAATAAGCCCAATCACCTTGCGTACGGCTGGATGCCTGAAAAACCGTCGATTGATCACAACCGAAGCGCTAAGCAACCTCGATAACGCACGTATCACGCTACCCAACCATGCCGGCATGACCAGCCTACATGGGTGGAAGACCATCACCTTTTACTACGGCAGGGATTTCAGAGCGAGTTTATTTCCGATTATTTCTTGGATCAATGGCAATGTGGTCATGCTCAATCCTGGCAATAAAACCGTAATACCAAATGACATAACAATTTACATCACCCGCATGTGATCAGCCCATACGACAAATCGCTGAAATATCAGACGAATTATCTCTCCGTTTCTCGGGATGATTTGCTCCTTAGGCGATAGCAGCAGCCGGGAGTTTAGGGCGAATATATCAAGTTTAACGACAGAGACTGCCGATCACACTTAGAAATACGAACGACAATCTATCCGTGCGCGCCGTATCCCAATCAGAACTATGCCTGCATTCAACATTGAAGCCCTTTCCGAAGTCATCTCAGCCTGCGAAGCAACCGCAGTGGAAGCGTCGGATGCGTTTTCCAGGGCTTTCGATCAAAAGATCCAACTTCAGTTGGGTGAGGGGAGCCCACTCTCCCTCGAAACAGACTTAGCCGACTGGAAGGTCACCGGGCTGGCGATTGTCTTGAACGTCGAATCCCAGGCCGCGTTGATACTGATCCCCCAGCAAAGCGGCCTGCTACCCGATTGGTATGCAACACCAGATCCGACCGGCGAAAGCAAGCTAGCAACACTCGGGCAGGAACTCGGCATGACCCTCTTGCCTGAGGAGTTCATGGCCATGGAGTTCCAAGTTCAGGCCGTCGAAGACCTGGCAGCGGCATGTCGCAACGGAACCCCAGGCGACAGTCCAGCTAAGTTGTCTTTGCAACTAGAGATTGACGGGGTACCACGCGAAGCGCTAATGCTCTGGCCGATGACCAAGCCTGCGAGCGTCTTTCAAGCCGACGAAACCTCGCCAGATGCCGCATCTGCTGAAATGGCCCCGACCCCAACGAAACCTGCGACGGCACCACCCACGAGTCCCCCACCTCAAGCACCGCACTCACGAATCAGCAGCTACAACGAGCTACCAGGCTTCAGCCGTAGTTTGCTGCAAATTGAAGTACCGATCCGAGTGATCTTGGCGGCCAAGAAGATGAAGGTCAACGATATCATCAACGTGGGCGTGGGGACGATCATTCAATTCGACAAGTCTTGCGAGGATACACTCGACGTTGAAATCGGCCGTCAGAAGATTGCTGAAGGGGAAGCCGTGAAGATCGGTGATAAGTTTGGCGTTCGCGTCACGAGCATCACGATGCCTGAAGAACGGTATATCGCTTTGAAAGCACGAAGACGCGTTCGCTAGCAGCGAAGTCAGCGATAGCAGTGACGGGATATCGCTGAATCTTCAACCAAATCGCCGCTCAGTATGTGCGGCTTCTCGCGATAAAACTAACGTTACGCGTTCGGCGCAACCGATTCATTTCAAGGGTTTCCGATGCGTCATTTACGCGGAATGACTCGTCGCCTTTGGTAATCTTGTCCGCGGGGATTCAGCATGTTAGTCGTACTTAGCGATCTCCATCTCACCGACGGCACCAGTTGCGAGACCCTGGATTCAGGGGCCTTTCAGATTTTCACGCAACGGCTCCAAGATCTCGCCGTGCGCGCTTCTTGGCGGAGTGATGGTCAGTACCGCCCCATTCCCCACATCGATATTGTTCTGCTGGGGGACGTTTTGGATATCATGCGATCCTCTCGGTGGCTCATCGATGGCCCAAAACCGTGGAACACTCAAGAGTCCGGCGAATTCTCCAAACGCGTTGGTTCGATCGTCTCTGGCATCCTAACGCGCAACTTAGAAACGACTGCCATCTTCAAAGGAATCAGCGAACGCCAAACCGTGCGCGTTCCAGGGATGTCTCCCGATGGCAAACCAACATTCGACGACGACTTGCAACCCGTTCCCGTTCGCATTCATTACATGGTGGGAAATGCGGACTGGCCGTTGCATTTGCCAGATTCAGAAATGAACCATGTGCGCGGTACCATCGTCGAAGCACTGGGACTCAATAATCAACCGGAACGCCCTTTCGCTCACGAACCAGCCGAGGACCCCCAGTTGTTGGCTGCATTGCGTCAACATCGTATGTTCGCGCGACATGGTGACGTGTTCGATAACCTCAGCTATGCCGGCCACCGCGACCGAGCTAGTCTGGCAGACATTCTTCTAATTGAAGGACTCATGCGTTTTCGCTTCGAGATCCAGCATGGTCTTGGAGAGCAACTGCCAGCGTCATGCCAATTGGGACTTCAGGAACTGGACCACGTTCGTCCTTTGATCATGGCACCAGTGTGCTTGAACCAGATGATGAAAATTTCTTGTCCGGTCACATCGTTGCAATACGAACTGAAGAATTGCTGGGATCGTGTTATTACCCAACTGATGCCGCAGATTTACCAACTAGATCGCGACAACTCCTTCGGCGTGCGAGATCTGGAAGAACTCGGTTCACTACTGAAATTTCGACACCAGGATGAAGAAACTTGGGGCACACGCATCATGGCTTGGCTCCGAAAACAAGGTCAAAGCAAATCGCTTTCGAAGAAGGCGATGGAGGAATGTGAGTTCCGTAGTCGGCGCGCCAAACATATCGTTTTCGGCCATACCCATTCTGATGAAACCGTTCCATTAGATGCAAGTTTCGCCGATGGTTATATGCTCAGCCAACTCTATTTCAACTGCGGAACATGGCGTCGGGTCTATTCGCCTACGTGTAGCGCAGGAGATTGGCGCGAGTTCCTTCCTTCTGAGAAGATGACCTACCTGACCTTCTACCGAGATGACGAACGACAAGGTTCTCCTTACGAGGTTTGGAGCGGGATTCTCGGAACCGCGCCGTCACCAATTCGTCGAATTCGCCTGGATGGGGCACAGAACGTGATGGCTCCTAAAGCGAACCCTGTGTTCACTCCCCCTCTCCGATCACCCGGGAAATCTTCTTCGCTGGGTGGTCACACAATCCCCGCGCCCCCCTCTCCAGTCTATGAACCTCTAGGGGGTCCACTACGCAAATCGAATGAATCGATAGGTCCGCAACGATAACCTAACGTCCTTTGCGGAAACCCACACGGAAAGTCTCGCCCGCATCCCCCAGGATTCAAGTAGACTATCGACAGGGGCAGGCACGTTGGAGATTCTTCCTTCTTTTTGGAGATGTCAGACGGTATGTCGCAGGCGATCGTAGTTCAAACAACGACCGATAGTTCTGCGAATGCAGAGAAGCTTGCCGAGACCATCGTTCAAAATGCCCAAGGGGCATGTGTACAGATTGTTGGTCCCATAAAATCTGTCTACAAGTGGCAAGAAACGATCCAAAAAGAAGAAGAGTTTTTGGTCTCGATCAAGACGACGAGGCCGTTTTTTTCCTCATTAGCCGAACTGATTCGCCAGCACCATAAGTACGAAGTTCCTGAGATTATTGCGCTTCCTATCATTGATGGGTCGAGCGAATATTTGGAGTGGGTGGCCAATCAGGTTCATAATTAGTAAGAAGTCGATGTATCGGTTTCACGTTTCGGTGCATGCTCGCCCCCGATCACTGCAGTTGGGTCCTCTCGTTCAAGCACGAGGACTTCGGCTTCAGACATTGTCGATATCGCCTATCGTGTTGGGCGAGCCAATGGGGTGCTCCTTCGAGAGCGCGCAATCCCGCCTGATCAACCTACCTCGCATGTTGTTTGAGCCTGATGGCTCATTCGTCTGGGTGCACGAGAACGATGGGGATGACGCCTGGCAGCTAGATGGCGTCTTGTTTGATCGTAATGGCCGTTTGCATTCTGCTGAAATTAAAGGGAATTGCTCGGACGAAGCGTTTGATACGCTTTTAAGCGCACTGGGCTGGCCTGGGACGGACCTTGTCTTTCAACTGTCCGACGAAGCCATCTTTATCGATGAAGGCGAGTTTCGTCGGTTCGCTGCCTCTCAAGACGGACAGGCTTGAATGCTAAGTTACCGTGGCCCGAACAGTTCCTGCAGGCCTCGATTGATCCCGTCCTGAATCGCTCCCCGAGCAGCATTATCAATCAAGCCTCGGGTCATCTGTTCAATCACTTGACTGTCGATTTTCGGCTGATGCATAGACCCCGAGATGGGTACATTCAGCGCGGTGCCTCGCATAGACGCCAACCAGGGAGCTTTCTCGACCCAACTGTCTTGAATCGGAATGGAGGCCATCATTTGCATCTGTTGGTTAGCGTCTACCCAGCCGGATGTAATCACCTGAACGGTCCCCGACTGAACGATCAGGTTTTCGTGATACACGCGACCCTTGACCATCCGGTAGCGAACCTGCTGCGGTGGCAAGGTCAGAAGCGACGCGGAATCTTGGCCGATCGCTGCAGCCGGTTTTCCTTGAACCAACGCTTCCACGTTTCGAGCAAGCATTACGTATCCCTGGGCCAGCGGACCAGACCGTACTTCGGCTCCTTGAATGTGCAGCACGCCGTTGGACTCGCCTTGGATGGGATCAGCGATGGGGAACAGTCCTCGTTCCACGTCGAGCGAAAACCGCCCCTCGACGCGTGTTGCATCTGCCACGATCGGGGTAACGTATTGCAGCCACGTACGACACATTTCAGGGGTAATGGCGACGTTCTCGATGACTCGCCCTGGGGGTACTTGCCACTGAATAGGCTTTGCATTGAGAAGCAACTGGGTGTTCAACGCCAGCTTCCCTCCACTAAGTTCAGGGCTATTCGCCGTCAGCTGAATAGTGCCTTGCCGAAGTTGGGCACTCAGTGTGGACTCGCCTGCCGGTATGCCGAAAAGGCTGGCTTGTTGCCAGGAGACATCACCGGCGGCTTCCCATGCCGGCGAGATGGTCAACGAATTCCCGGCAGAGTTCGCTCCGTCCCACAGTGGGCCGGTCCACTGAAAACGCGAGGTGCGTTGCCCTTGAATTTGGACTTGAGGTCCTATGAACGCAGCCACCAGCGGAGATAGCTTGGCCCAGTCATAATCTGCCTGACCTTGGATCGAAACGTTGCCCATGGTCGACAATTGGCTCACGCCACCACGTGCATTCAGTTTCAAGGCAGAGCAGTTCAACTCACATTCATGCACTGCCAATGTGTCTTCGGCGTGATTCAGGCTAAGCGATTGCATGTACAACAAGTTCGTTTCGCGCCAGGAAAGCGTTTGTCGACTTGCCGAAGCAGGCTGGATCTGAGACTGAACTGCTCCGTTTGAATCGGCAGGTGGAACTAATAATTCCCAGTTGGCAATCTGTCCGCTGTTCTGAAGAACGATTCCATTGGTGTCGCTGGAAAGAGTCATGGTACCTGACATCTCTCCGCCCACACGGTTTTGTCCTAGCCACTGTGGCGGCACGACCCAATGCACCCCTCGACTCAAATCGACGCGATAAGCCAGTTGACCGGATGCCGTTGCGTCGCTTCTTAAGGGAACGTCTATACCTGTCCCACGAGCCGAAATGGTCGTACCGACCACGGTAAACTGCTTACTCGAAAAATGCTGCGCAGCCCAATCGACTAAAGCATTCCCTTCCACTCGAAGTTTCTTTTCGTTGATCTGCGTAGCCGGCCCTGCCAGAGAGAAGTCATTCAGATCGACATTCACTCCTTCAATCAACCATTGGTTTGTTCCCATGGCCAGCTTTGCCAAAACCATTCCATTGCCACCGACCTGATAATCTCCAAAGCCGATTAATCCGCTCAGCTGCGCCCAAATTGGCGCGACGGCTCCTTGCAATTGTAGCTTGATCGGCCAAACGGTGTCTTCGCTAAGAATGACTCCGGCCGATGTTTGGGCTGTCAACGATGTCGAGCCTGCCTGCAGTGACGCATTGGCCGACTCGATCTGCTGTAGCGCCGCATTCTGCAAAACGACCGTCGATTGCAACTGAGCCTGAAGTCGAGGCTCTGCAAAGTAAACCTGCGAGCCTTGCGTCCACTTCACATTGGTACCCTGAGTAGCAGCAGCGAGCCCGACTCGACCGCCACCCAGATTTTGAATCTGCAGCGACCCTTCGAGCGTGCCTGTAAACTGATTTCCTTTAAGATCGATAAATCGCGAGAGGTCCGAGGCCAGACGATTGCCATCAATAGAAAAGCGGACATCGGTCTGCGGACCGTTCGTCTTTCCATCCGCCGTCAGGAAGGATGAACGACAAGCAATAGAATCGAGTTGCAATTGATCGCCTGGCATTGAAATGCCTGCAGACAGTTCCAACGGATGCTGCCAATCGGCATGTCGCCCATTCACGATTGCCACGATGTTGGAAACGACTGCCGCCGCGCGCAACGAGGAATGTCCCGCTTCGAGATGATTCGCCAGATTTAAAGTGACCCGCCCTTCCTGAAGCTGAACGTCGTCCCGGATCTGAAGCAGTTCAGGAAATGCATTGGCCAACCGCGCCACGTCGATGGTCCCTCGCAACTCCCACGGCTGATCACCCAGCAACTGCCCCGGTGAAGCATTAGGAGACGAAGCCGCCGTTAGCTGTGTGGGAATTCTTCCATTGATAAGGACTTGCCCCCAATCGGTCGTCAGCGTGAATTGATTGGCCTGAGTGTGACTCCCAGCAAATCCAATTTCGCCTGTTAGCCGGAGTGTTCCATCGTTCCAGCCTGCACCACGCGCCGAGTTAATTGCACGCAGTTGGATCCCGCTCGCTTCCAGATTACACAATACGGAGGGCCCAGCTTGCGATGAGACAAGGTCGATCTGCCCATTGAGTTCTCCCTGGGCAGATATCTGCTGTCCCGTGCGAGCACCGATCAGTTCGGCAACCCCCAACGGAACTCCCTTAGTCACGACCGAGAATTTGGCGTCTCCTGAACCGGTCGGCAGGGTACCTTTGCCTTGCACTACCCCAATTTGCTCACGATCGCGCAGACTAGCGGAAAAGTTACACGGTGCCGGGACCGCCAACTCACGAAAGTCGACATCGGCTGAAAGGTCTTCTAAAGTCCAAGTCCGTGAAGAGTTCCCATCGGCCAGATGCACGATGCCTTGGCGAACGACCAAGCGGTATGTTCGCACAGTGGCCGGTTCTCCGTCACCTGCTTCTGTGGATGCTTCCGTAACTGGTAAAAGTTGTTCCAGATTGCTTTGCCCCTGGGACACACTTACATGGACGACCGGTTGATTGATTTCAATCGTCCCTAAGTTGGCCGAGTTGCCTATCAGGCCCAAGAGCGATTGACTCACGCGGACCGAAGGGATTTCTGCGATCGGAGCCCCCTCGGCATCGACGACTTCCACTCCCTTGAGAACGATGGGTGAAAACCAACCCAGCGAAGCAGACTCGACGGTCACCTTGCCATGGAGATCGACCGTAGCCTGAGAGATCCCCCACGACAAAAGAGGCGTTTGCGCCACGATCGATGGAAAGATCACCACTAGAAAGACCAGGCCAGCCACAAACACCAATGGTCGCCATTTAGCCCAACTACTGGCCGTTTCAGTCGAATCCGTTCGATCTTTTTTCATCGCTCTGACCTTATTCGTTACGCTGCGCGCATAAATCCACGCGGTTTGTATCGCATTGCGGAATTTCAAGCCAGAGCGACTTACGAGCTAGCAATCCATTGCGGATAGCTCGACAAGCAGGGAGTGGCCCGCCGATTTACCTTGGGACCACCCTGTTTGTCTGCCACCGACGTTTGGGGCTAAGCTGCCCCGCGTTGCTCTCCCTGCTTATCCGCGACGGGCAAGTTCTCTTTGGCCTCGGGCACGCCCAAAGCTGCCGCGACGCCTGGGGCTGTGCGGATATGCAGATCGCGTTGCGGAAACGCTATTTCGATCTTCGCATCTCGGAAGGCTCGATCGATCGCCGTATGAAGATCGGTGATCACCATCAAGCGGTTCTCTAGGTTCGGCAAATAGGCACGCAGAACCAGGTTGAGCGTACTGTCGCCGAAGCCCTCGAACGTGGCGTTGGGTCCGGGGTCTTTGAGGAGGTACTGATTCTCCTCGGCGATTTCCAGCAAAATCTTGCGTGCTGCTTCCGTGTCGGTACCGTAAGCCACACCGACATTGATCACCACGCGATTAACCGTATCGGACAACGTCCAGTTCAACAGGCGACCGGTGATGAATTCTTTATTCGGAACAACATATTCCTTCCGATCCCAGTTCGTAATCGACGTCGCACGAATCCGAATTCGCGAGACAACGCCGGTCACATCATGGATGGTCACGATATCTCCGACACGAATCGGACGCTCGAACAGGATAATAATCCCTGCCACGAAGTTGGCAAACATTTCCTGCAGGCCAAACGCGAGACCGAATGTCAAAGCGGTCGCCAGCCACTGGATTTGCGACCATTGCAGGCCTACGCTCGAAAATGCCCAGATCACGCCGATCATCACGATCGCATAACTGGTCAAAGATGTGATGGCATAACGTATAGACGGCTCTAGGGGTAATCGCTGCAAGATGGTCATTTCCATCAAGCCTGGAATATCTCGCGCAAAAACCAACGTCAAAAATAATATAAGCCCAGCAAAAGCTATCGTCAGGATCGTGATCTTCTTGGAAACCACTTTCTCATCTGTCGAATCGTCCGCGATACTAGGGATCGCTTCTTTCGCTGCCCCTTCCTTCGCTTCCTTGTCCACTGTCGCCGGAGGCATCCCCGGAGTGGTGGGCATCTCGGCCTGAGCAACTTCTTCAGTGGATGCGATGTCGTAGCCATATTGGTCCAGCATTTTCAACGCTGGCAAGACCTGCCCCCAGATTAGCCAAAAACCGATCAGAGAGACCGTAAACATTCCCGTCGCGAGAAGTCGCTGCGTCTGAGCACTGTGAGCCGAAAGTTCTTCTTTGGCTTGTTCGGCCAAAATCGAGTTCGATAACGAAGCGGCTGCCGAGTCGCCGGTCTGAGCGGCAGCCGCAGCGGCACGTTCGCGGGCCTGCGCGATGCTTAGCTTGCGACGAGCCAGCATAACCCAGCGCATCAACGTTGCTCGAAGAAGCATCAGCCCCAGCACGCAGCAAAGCGTAGCGAACAGTCTCCATGACACGACCTGAGCGGTGTAGTAATATCCCCAGAATGCGAGGCCTGCCAACATCAACGGCGTGGTAACCGATCCCCAGTACCAAACGTATTTCAAACGGTCTAACCAACCGCCTTGATTGTAGGCGAGGTACTCCTGAAATACGCCGGTCGGATGCAAGATCCGCGCGAGAAATGCAGAGAGGAACAGGGCCTGAACAATGAAGCAAACACGTTCGATCGCGTCGCGACCATGCGTTGGATCGCTCGCGTAAAACGTCGACGTGACAAAGGTCAACGGCAACAGTACAGGGATCAACCAGGTCATGCTCTTACCGAGTAATCGCAACGAAGACTCTGGCCACTTAAAGTGAGCTTCACCCAGTCCGTTGCCGCGGCACACGTTTCTCAATAGCTCCAACGGAAACCACATCACGGCGGTCCAGTACAGCCCGTTACCCACTGCGATCGCAAATGTCTGATCGGTTCCGGAAGACATCAGTCGCCACGCGATAAAACCGACAAACGCGGGATTCACGGCCGCGAGAATCAGCGAATAAAAGATGGCGTGCATCGTCGGCCAAAAGACAAAGAAGCCCGGCTTCTGCGCGAGGTCTCCCATGGATTTTAGTTCGTTTCGCAATCGGCCTCGTTTAATCACGAGTGCGACAAAAAGCGAGACGACCACAACCCAGATCACCATATTCCGCTTGATGTCTGACCAAAGAACGCGAGAAACCTCGACCCAATTTGCGGGTAGCAAAACTGCCTTATCCGATTCATCTACGTGAACTTCCGTCGCCAGAATGTTGCCGCTACGGATCCACAAGACACGCTTGTCAATGTAGTTCTGATAGGCTTTGATCTCGCTAATGGTTTGCTGCTCTTTCGTCTTTAGATCGATCAGCGTATTTAGGTACTTCGTATTGTTCTTGATCAGCAGACCGAGGAATTCGCGTTTCTTCTCGAAGAGTTCCCGGGCCGCTGCTTCGAGTTGCTCGCGTTCCGATTCGTCCTGCATTTGAGCCTCGTCCATGATGCGCTGCACCAGGACTTCAGGATTCGAGAGTTCTTCGCTTTCGTCGTCGTATTCGAATTGCTTGAACTGGGCCTCGTCAATCAACGCCTGACGATCGGGCGAGCCCATTCGCAAGGGGGACATTTCGATCAGATCGGTACGCTGCTTTCGGAGAAGCGCGCCAATCGAGCTGGTCAGTCCCAACTTCTCAACTTTTTCTCTCGTCTCGTTGAACTGCTTGCGCAAGTTTCGGAGTTGCTCGGCTGCTTCATTCTCTTGCTTCTCTGCCTCGGCCAGCATCTTAGCAATTGCCTGAGAGGTTTCCGCGAGTTCCTGATTTCGTTCGGCATAGGACCGCAGTACTGGCTGGACCATAATCAGTTGTTCGCGCGCCTGGCGAACGGCTTCCTGAGCCGCTTGCGCTCGCTTCTTTTGCACCTGGTCAGCGATCGCCTTCATCGTCTGCTCGGCAAATGCTAGACGCTGGGTCGCCAGGTCGCGTTCGAAACGAACGAGATCGACCGCCTCTTCGCTGTCGTACTTGGCCAGTTCCGCTTCCGCTGCCACATACTGTCGAAAGAGTGAAATCCGCCGGGCCATAACATCTGTTTTGATGGCCTGGGCAAGCAGTGGGTGTTCGTCTTGAGGAATGCTTTCCGCTGCCTGCTTAACTTTGGCGAACTCTTTGGGGACCGCAACCATCCACTCGCGAATTTGCTTGCGTTGATCGACACGACGTTTGGGCTCGGTTTCCGCGGCAATCCGATCCTTCTGAATTGCGGTATGATCGAGTTCCTGCTTAGCTTGGCGTTGTTCAAGTTCTGGCAGCGGAATATCAGCAAACGACTCCGGCTTCAACTTCTTAATTTCTTCCAGCGTTCGCTTGATTACATCGATTCGTTGCTGAATCGCTTCCGGCCGAGCCTCGGCGGCCATCGCGTTCGCTTTCGCCGCGAAGTCCTGGGCTTCTTTTACTTTGGCAGCTGCGTTTTGGTAGAGCTCGATCGCCCGCTTCTTTTTCACCTCGTCCAGATTGGTCGCTTCTTCTGCTTCTCGGCGAAGCATCTCGATGCGTTCGAGCGTGAGATCTTCTTCCGGCAAACTGAGACCGCTAGGAGTAGGCGCAGCACTGCCCGGGGCAGACTGAGCAGGCGGCTGTTGCTGTGGTGCACCAAAAGCGGTGCTTGTCGGCTGGCTATTCGGTCCGAAGGAAGGTTGATATTGCGTTTGAGCCGGTTGCATCGGGGGCTGTGCGTATTGCTGTGCCGGCTGCGATGGCTGCTGGGCCACCTGTTGTTGTGGTGGTTGCCCGTCGAATTGCAACGGAACCGGTCCGCGGTAAGCGCTAGGAGGCGCATCGTTACCGTCCACGGTAATCGGAATCGGCCCATAGCCAGCTCCGCCTGGTTGCTGAGCCCAGATCGTTTCCCAGCTGACTAAGAACACGAAGCCAGCCAGGAAGGCGTTCATCCATGAACGCTGCAATTGCAACATGATTACTTTCCATTCTGCTCCAAGAAACGGCCCTCAATCGAGATGGGCCGTTGCGAGCATCTATTTCGTAACATCGCCACAGACCAGACGCACATTCCGTCGCTGTCTAGAGCCTGCGGGGCGTCTACGATAGAGTTTGACCTGCAGACGGTCAATCGAGATCAATTTGCTTTCGCGAGGGCATCTTGAAAAGATTGATCGAAGCGATGCTAGCGTCGCGAAAGGATTATCAATCCACGTTCTAACGGCCTATCATTTTTAACCGATGCGCTGCTCGTCGAAGGACCTCTTGCGTAAACGAATCCCCCTCTACGACGTTGATAGCGCTCTTTTCTTTCGCGGCCACCAAGAAGAAGCAATACAACATTTCGTCCGTGGTCTCTTCCCCAAAGGTAACACGCTGAGGAGGCGAACTGGGGTTGGTAGGGTTGTCTGCCGAGTTATCGTAGATTGCCACCACTTCAATCTTTGTCCCAGCTGGAAGCTGCAGGGGGTCTGCTAGCATGTACTCGTCTTGCCAATTGAAGTCCCACTGCGGCACGTCGATCAGCACCTTGGAACTACCATCGGGCAGGTACGCTGTGGCCTTCATCTGTTGCCCTAGCAGGTGCATGTGCGGAATGCAGCTGAGCAGCGTCACCTCGGCCGGAAGCTTATAAGACGCGGTGGCTTGGTAGTTCTTCTCGCCTGGCGGAATGTCCAGATCGAACGAGGATGTCCAGACTGCGAACGCTTCGTTCTTCGGCTTGTCGACAAAATAGATTCCTACTTTCGAGCGATCCTTGGTCGCTTTGCCATTGGGATGATAGTGAATCTGCATCACCAGGTCGGCACCGCGGGGCATCTTTCTTCCTAGGCCATCGGGTAGCGGCCGGGGGGTTTTACCCGGCGACCAACCGCCAATCGACCCTGACGGAACAAAACCGGGGCCACCAAAGGTCGAATATCCAGGCCCGGGAGAAGCCTTATCCTTGGAGCGTGACTTGCCGCTGTCATCTAGGTAGAGGATCGAGTGATGAACGACGCTTGCATCGCCAGGCTTAAATTCAATGGTCGCCACCAACTTATCTTCTGGAATATCGTAAGGGATGACGAAGTTGCGGAAGATGTCTACGCCGCCTGCTGGTACGTCGAAGTCTTCTTGCATTTCGAGCACCAAGTCAGGCTCGCCCAAAACCCAATCGGCAGCAAACGTGGGTAACGGAGGCAAATCGGCAGGATCTCCTTCGGCACGCTCCGACTTAGCCCACGCTTTGAGTGTCTCGATCTCACGATCGCTCAAGGTCCGCTGCCCCTCGAATTCGCCGTGAACCTGAGCCGCCTTCCAAGGAGGCATCAGTTTCGAATCAACGACTCGAGCAATTTGCCGAGCTCGCTTGGCAGCATCTAGATAGCTGGTCAGCGTGAACGGTCCGACTTCTCCTTCGCGATGACATACGACGCAATTTGCGTTCAAGATCGGCGCAATGTCTCGATTAAAAGTAAGCGTCGCCTCCTCAAGACTTGGCATCGGTGGAAGCTCGTAATAACAACCCACAGGCTTCGTAACCGACTCCACAACCGGCAGGCCTGCGGCAACCTTTTCCACGGCTTGCTTCAAGGTCTCTTCCGTCGCTACCGGCTTTCGCGAACCCAACTGGAGAAACCGATCATCGATACGCCCCCGATAGGCAATCTCGCCGTGCTGGTTAAACACGAAGACTTCCGGCACCGTGGTCGGCTGGAGCGCATTCCCGAGGCTTGCATCGCGATCCATTAAAACAGGAAACTCAAGCGAGAATTCCTTAACCATGCCCGCCACGTCCTGGGGAGTCTGAGTCACGTCTGCCCAGATGCCCAGTAGCTGAATCTCTATTTCGTTCTTACCCCACTCGCGATAGAGGTCGTTCAATACAGGAAAGTAGGTCCTCGAAACGGGGCACTCGCCGGTCATGAAGACGAACACCCTTACCGCTTTCCGAGAGTTGGTCGCAATCTGATGTACGTCACCCCGATGATCTTGCCGGGTCAAATTGACCAACGTGGCGGCATCCGAAGCAGGTGCCGCTTCTTCAGCGAAAAGCCAACCGCTAGCAGCAACAAGCAGAAAGCTGACCGACAGGAACCCGGAAAGAAACTTCACGATTGCTTACTCCCTATGAGAATCGCGGAACTTCGAAGAGCGTTTCAGAAGGAATTGTACGCTTTGAAAATCTGTTCGGAAGAAGCAGTTCTTCTCGCGATACCCTATTCCTCATCCAAACATACTCATACAGCGGTCGAGATGTTTCTGGATTGAAAGACATTTCGCACGGAATATATCTCAAGCAGGTTTAGAACATCCGAAAAACCCTCGGTATTCCGAGTGCAAACAGCCTTATCAAGCAGCGACTACTTCCCCAACTGTGCGTCCAACTCAAGCGTATCACCCACCTTGGCTTGCCATTGTTGTAGGGTCACAAACAGCTGCTGCTTTTTCTCGGAGTGAGCACGATCGGCGGAAAGATCTTGCATTTCCATCGGATCGTTGGTCAGGTCGAACAGCTTCACTCGATTCGCCTTTGGATAGACCATCAATTTGAAACCATCGTCGGTGATCGATCGCTGCCGGTCGAGATAGCAATTATAAATGGCGTCGTACGACTCAGTCTTCTCACCATGAATCAGGGGCAGCAGACTGGCAAACTCAACGTGTTCCGGCTTGCGAACTTGAGCCAATTCCAAAGTGGTTGGCATCACGTCTTGCAGGTAGACTGCCGCGTCGTTCTCGCCTGATTCGATGCCAGGGCCGGCAATCAATAGTGGCACGCGAATGCTGTGGTCGTACGAATTTTGCTTACCCATCAGCCCGTGGTGACCACACGCCAAACCATGATCGGAGGTGAAAATCACGTAGGTTTGGTCTGCTTTGCCAGACGCTTCCAAGGCAGCGAGAATGCGTCCAATTTGCTGATCCATATGGGTAATGATCGCAAAGTATTCTTGCCGATGCACCTGAACCGCAAGCTCGGTGCGAGGGAAGGGCGCGAGGTGCTCGTCACGGAGGCCAGGTGGACAGCCGATCTCTTTGTGCTCGGGATATTCCGGCAGGAAGTCTTCTGGCACATCCACTTCATGAGCCGGATACATTTCGACGAACTCTTGCGGCGACTGTCGTGGATCGTGCGGAGCGTTGAACGCGATGTACATAAAAAACGGCGTATCGTCATGGGCGGCTTCTTCTAGAAAGCCGACCGCCTCGTCCCCCACGACTTCGCTCCAATGCTTGCCCCCCTCCCAGAAGCCGCCGAACTTTTTGTCCCATGGCTGCCACTGGGTATCGTCGGCATTCTTTGGGCGGTTGTAACCTTCAGGCGTTTGCTTTGGCATTCCGCCGCGGATGTGTCCCGTGACGTCAAAGGCCTTGGCCGCGTTGGCCGGGACATGCCACTTGCCGGTCATGTAGGTTCGGTAGCCGGCGTTCTTCATGTACTCCGACCAAAATCGCCCGGCCTCTCGCTCCTTTTCGGCAGTCTTATAGACATCGTTGGCGTGCCACACAAATCGCCCTGTATTGAGCATGGTGCGACTGGCGACGCATACTGCACCGCTCCACGAACCTTGGTTGTAGGCATGCGTGAACGACATCGACCGCTTGGCGAGTTGGTCGAGGTTAGGCGTTTGAGCCTGGGTCATGCCCGAATAGCCGGTCGTTTCGTAGCTTTGGTCATCTGAAAAAAGGAACAAGATGTTCGGCTTCTGTGTTTCAGCGGCTTGGGCGAGAGAAACAAATGCGAGAACGACAAAAGGAAGCAGGGCAACAATTCGGATCACGAGGAGAACTCCGCTAAGAGCCAATAGCCTGGGACAGAAGATTAGCCTTAGCATAATCCATTCGTGGTTTCCCTTCCACGAGCGCAAAAAGAAGCACGCTCTTCCAAAACGAAGAACGTGCTTCCGCAATACTAAGCACCACCACAGCACAGGGGGAATGCCTAGCTGGTAACTTTCTCTTTGGCCAGTTTCTGGTCCAGGCTCCAAGGCCCCGAGCCGACCGCCATAATGAAAAGCATCGTCCCCATCATGGAAAGGTTTTTCATGAAGTGAATCATCTGTCCCTCAACGGCGTCCCCTTCCAAGGTCCAGAAGTCATGGAAGAAGTAAGTCGCCAATACTAAGAACGTGAACAACAACAGGGCTCCTACGCGGGCATAAAACCCCAGCAAAATCGACAGCCCACCGACAATCAAAAACACGATCGCTCCGACGAGCAGCACCTGAGCCGCCGGAACACCTTCCGAGGCCATATACTGAGCTACGCTGCTGAACTGCGGGATTTTGTTACCTAACGCACTCATCAAAAAGATGGTAACGATAAACAACCGGGCCACCACCGTTAGCAAACCTTGAACGGTCGAATTCATATTGCTCACTTCCTAGATTGGTTCTGTCACTCGTTAAATCTGATTTGGGATCAGGCCAGATCGAATAGCATGATCTCAGCATCCTCATCCGCTTCGATTTTCAACATCCGTTCTTCGCTCACCGCCGCACCGTCGCTGGTGGCCAGCGATTGCCCGTTGAGCGTCACTTTGCCGCGCAGTACCTGGAGCCAAGCATGCCGCGATTCGGCTAAGGGGTGCTCGACCACGGTCTGCGCGTCGAGCTTACTCAGGAAGATCTTCGCGTCCTGATGAATCATTAGCGAGCCATCTTCCGCATCCGGCGAAGCGACAACCCGGAGCCGATTGTTTAACTGCTCATCGGGAAATCGCTTCTGTTCGTAACTGGGCGTGTGCCCTTTCTGGTCGGGAAAAAGCCAGATCTGATAAAGGTGAGCGGACTCGTCCGCAGACGGGTTGAACTCGCTATGAGTGATTCCAGTACCGGCGGTCATTCGCTGAAATTCGCCTGGCCGCAGGACCTCGCCATTGCCCATCGAATCCTTATGCTCTAAGGCACCCTCCAATACGTACGTGACGATTTCCATATCGTTATGAGGATGGGTACCGAAGCCTTGCCCTGGGGCCACACGATCTTCGTTCATCACTCGTAGCGAACGGAAGCTCACGTGATCGCGATCGACATACCCTGCAAACGAAAACGTATGGTACGCATCGAGCCAACCGTGATTGGCATGGCCACGATCGGCCGCTTTTCGGACATGGATCATCACTAGGTTCCTTTACTTGGCGAGGTAACCGCCATCGATGGGTAGGCTAACACCGGTCGTGAACGATGCTGCATCCGAAGCGAGGTAGGCAACGGCCGCAGCAATTTCCTCTGCTTTTGCAATGCGATTCATAGGATGCTGTGCTGCCAACGCTTCCCGGTTCTCTGAACCTTTTTTTCCGGCGAAACGATCGATCATATCGGTCGCCGTTGCCCCAGGTGCGACCGCGTTGATGCGAATTCCCTGTTGGGCATATTCCAACGCTGCCGTTTTCGTAGCGCCTTCAACGGCGTGTTTCGAAGCGATGTAAATGCTCGCCCCCGGCATCGCAACGTGCCCCACGATGCTGGACGTGTTGACAATCACTCCGCCTCCTTGCTTGAGCATTTGCTCGATCTCGTACTTCATGCTGAGAAAGACACCCAGCACGTTAATATCAAATACTTTGCGGTAGTCTTCGACAGTAACGTCGGTCACCATGCCAGTTGCTTCGACGCCTGCGTTATTAAACGCAATGTCGATGCGACCGAAATGCTTGACGGTTTGCTGAACCAGGTTTTGAACGTCTTCTTCACTGGTGACATCGGTCTTCACAAAGACCGCTTCGCCCCCTGCGGATTTGATTCGATCGACCACCGCGCTGCCTAGCTCCTCGCGACGCCCTGCCACAACTACCTTCGCCCCTTGTTTGGCGAAGAGATTGGCCGTGACCTCACCAATCCCTGAGGTTCCGCCGGTGATCAGTACCACTTTGTCTTGAAAACTCATCCTACGCACTCCCCCAAATTAAAACATCAAGTAAACTATTTACATGTAAACTATATGCCTAAAAAACAGATGCCTAGCCTTGCTCCTGGGTTACAGCTTCGCGTGATTTTTCTAACAAACCGATCAACTGCCGAAGTTCCTGCTGGGTAAGATGCCCAACGAGTTGCTTGTGCGTTTCCATCAGAGGCTGGTCGATCTGGGCCAGGATGCCGAGTGCCTTGTCTGTTATCGCTACGTAAACCACACGGCGATCCTTTTCGCACCGGATACGGCTCACTAAATCGTGCTTTTCGAGGCGATCGATAAGTCCAGTAATCGCAGGCACAACTTGTATCAGCCGAGATGCGATCTCTAGCGAAGGCAACGGTTTACCTTCCCCACGAAGAATCCGCAGAACATTGTACTGCGAACCAGTCAGACCATACTCGCGCAGCAAACGTCCCAGCCGATTATGAAACAAGTCGCTCGTCCGCAAGATGTTGAGGATCGCTTCTTGTTCCTTGGAATCGAAAGGATTTCGCTTTTTGAGTTCGTCTTGTAGGCCAAGTGGGGTCATCTGTTATCTCCAACTGCCCATTAATTTACATGTAAACTATATTCATGACAAGGGGAATTACGGTGGAAATCGATGCTTTCCCTTCGCCGACACCACCACCAGGGGAGGGGGCAGCTAAGGGGCTTTTATGTTAAAACCACTACGTAACTTAAATTCAATTTGTTTTATCTCTATATACCACCTCCCTTTCTCGGGGTAGCATTTAACATTAGTATCCTCTTATGGATTAGCCGCCCCCCTTAAGCACTGACTAATCGCGAGGTGACTTTCGCAACACCATCGGCTCAAGACTTTCAGATATCTTTTTCATGCCTGAATTTTGAGCCTAACTCACGCTTGCTTCGTAAATTGCCCCAAACATTTTCTACTATCCCCATTTCCTTAGAGGCTTTCCATGCGCACTTCTGAATATCGACGCGTTGGATTTACGCTTGTCGAACTTCTAGTTGTCATCGCAATCATCGGCGTCTTAATCGCCCTCCTACTTCCTGCTGTGCAGCAAGCCCGTGAAGCTGCGCGACGTATGCAGTGCACCAATCACCTGAAACAAATTGGGCTCGCACTCCACAATCATCACGACACCTTCAATCGCTTCCCTCCTGGGGGCGCCCAAGATCAGCCACCCTTCGGAACGGCCACCCCCGTCAACACCACGTGGGGCAGCTCGTGGTTCGTCTATATCTTGCCGTTCGTTGAAGAGAACGCGATTTACGACAAATGGGAATTCCAAGGGAGTTCCGGCGTCTTTAACAGCAACAATAATGACGTGGTTAAAGGACTTGAAATGGACAAGTACCGCTGCCCATCTTCGCCTCTGCCTGGCTTCTCGCGGTCGAACAGCGGAAACTCTGCCTCGGTCAACTACGTGGGAATCAGCGGTGCTGCCGACGGCATCATTCCGGGCTACACCGAAAGCCGAATCACGCACAATGCACGTGGAGGAATCCACAGTGCCGGCGGCCTCTTGTTTGCCAACAGTCAGACCAAGTTCTCTAACATGACAGACGGTTCAACCAATACGCTTGCCGTCAGCGAACATGGCAACTGGCTAACCGATACCTCGAACAACAAGCAGGATTGGCGTGCCAGTCAGCCGTGGAGTTGGACCATTGGCTGCAAGAGCTCGGATTCGCCTCCGGACATGACTTACAACGGTGATAATCGCCCATTCAATGTCACTACGATTCGCTATGCGATTAACCGCACCACAGGTTGGACGGACGACGAAAACAACACCGGCGTTGGGAACGATGGCGGTGCAAACATCCCTCTCAACTCAACCCACCCTGGCGGCGTAAACGCTCTCTTGGGGGATGGTTCGGTGCGATTCATCGCGGAAACAATTCAATTAGAGACCCTGGGACGTCTCGCAACTCGTGACGATGGTCAAGTCATCGGCGAATACTAAGCAACCGAAGCGGACTCGATTTTGTCTCTCATTTAACGCTTCAGTAGCGCCTAGCCGGGTAGCTAGGTGCTTTGCGTGACGAAGTTGCCCCTACCCCAAGCACGTCTCACTCACCTATCAAGGATCTCTCAATACATGACCACTCGATTTTCATCTTGTTTTCTTCTTCTAGGTCTCATCCTCTCGTTAGGCTGTACGACTCAAAGCAATGAGCCTCTACGAATTTCAGTCAGCGGAACCGTTTCCCTAAACGATTCTCCCCTCGACCAAGGCATTATCTACTTCAAAACAGTGTCGAAAGGCTCTGTGGACGCATTAGATATCGTCGATGGAAAATTCTCCGGAGAAGTCGAACCTGGGGAGCGACGCATTGAAATCTCTGCCTTTCGGCCTGCTCAGGGAGGCACCCCAGGCATGGATCCCGGGGAAGAGAATTACATCCCTGCGAAGTACAACACGAAAAGCACTCTTACCGCAAATGTGGCTGAAGGCCAAGCGAATGAATTCAACTTCGATGTCAGTTCCAAGTAACAGCGAAAGCCCTGCGCTAAACTGCTAACCTAAGGCCTGCGAAACATGGCTGTATCGCGGGCTTTTTTCGTTTATGGGCGTGCAAAACGGCATTACACAAGGCTGTCACTTTTGCACCATTTCACCACGTATTTGCGTAAGCGGGGGTGTGGTATGTTAAACTAATAAGCATTGTGGATTTCTACTTCCACCTCCCACCTTACTTGCCTTAGCTTTTTCTGGTGCTGATTCCCCCATGAAAACCACCACCTCCGCCATCTTGGCGTTGCTTGTCTGTCTCTGCACTTCCTCTCTATTGGCTGGCGATCTTCTCGTCGAAGCGGAAAGCTTTACCAACCACGGTGGGTGGAAGCTCGATACCCAATTCATCAACGAGATGGGTTCGCCGTATTTGTTGGCTCACGGCCTTGGTAAACCAGTGGACGAAGCCAAAACAGAAATCACCTTTCCTGAAACCGGCCGCTACCGCGTGTTCGTTCGCACTAAAGACTGGGTTGGTCAATGGGATGCGCCTGGCTCGCCTGGCAAGTTTCAAGTCGCGATCGATGGTAAGCCGCTAGAAGAGACCTTTGGTACTGAAAGTGCCGAGTGGTTCTGGCATGACGGGGGTGTGGTCGAGATCGACAAGAAAGACGTCACACTCAGCATCCAAGATCTGACCGGTTTCGATGGTCGTTGCGATGCGATCTATTTCACGACCAACGTGAACACCACGCCACCTTCCAGTGGAAGCCAATTGGCAAAGTGGCGTAAAGACCAGCTCGGCATTACCGAAGATGTGAAGACCGAAGGCCCCTACGACCTGGTCGTGATCGGTGGCGGCTATTCCGGAATGGGTGCTGCGATCAGTGCCGCTCGCATGGGCTGCAAAGTTGCGTTGATCCAGAACCGCCCGGTACTCGGCGGAAATGGAAGTAGCGAAGTTCGCGTTTGGGCGATGGGCAACATCCGTCGCGGTAAGTACCCGCGTATCGGTGAGATTGTCGACGAGTTCGCCGACAAAGCAACCAAGTCGCCGGGCACCTACGAGGAATTCGAGGATCAGAAGAAAGAAAAGCTGGTTCGCGCCGAGCCGAACATCGATTTATTCCTCAATCACCATGCAAACGATCTCGAAATGCAGGATGGTAAAATTGCATCCATCACGGCGTTCGATACCCGCACCAGCCAGGTTCGCAAGTTTGAAGGAAGCATGTTCTGCGATGCTACCGGTCACGGCACGATCGGAGCTTTATCGGGTGCCCTGTACGATCAAACCGACAAGGGCCGCATGGGCATGAGCAACATGTGGCGTTGGGACGAAGCCGACCAGGAAGCGACCTTCCCCGAAACTCCGTGGGCTTTGGATCTGACGATGAAGGACTTCCCTTACCCTCGCGACCATCACGGTCAGTGGTTCTGGGAAAGCGGTTTCGATCTTGACCCAATCCAAGGTGCCGAGGCAATTCGCGACTGGAATCTACGTGCTGTCTATGGTGCGTTCAACGCGATGAAGAACCGAGACGGGGCCTCGAAGCATAAGAATGCCGAGCTAACCTGGCTGGCTTATGTCGGCGGTCCGCGTGAGTCTCGCCGCTTGATTGGTGACGTAATTTTGACCGAGGATGATATTGTCGCGAAGCGAGACTTCAAAGATGGCTGCGTGCCGAGTACCTGGTCGATCGACCTGCACTATCCTAAGAAAGAGTTCGCCGACAAATTCCCCGAGAACCCGTTCATCTCGATCGCGGTGCACGATCGTCGTGTCGATCGATCGTACGGCTATCCTGTCCCTTACCGCTGTTTCTACTCGAAGAACGTCCCCAATCTGTTCATGGCCGGCCGCTGCATCAGCGTTACCCACGAAGCTCTGGGAACCGTACGCGTTATGAAAACCTGCGGCATGATGGGCGAAGTTGTCGGCAAGGCCGCTTCCCTCTGCAAGATCTACGACTGCACGCCGCGTCAGGTCTACGAAGAACACTGGGACGAAATGGACCAACTGCTTAACCTGCCCGGTCAGGCTCGTCGTGAGACCGTCGAGGCTGAGATTGAAATGCCCACCACCCTTTTGCCTGCTTCCCCATACGGTCCGCCTTCGGGACTAAACCCAACGAAGCTAACCGGGATCGTGATCGATGACCGGCAAGCCGAGAAGATCGGCAAGTGGAGCGAAGGGACTGGCCTGAAGGGCTACGTGAATCACGGCTATCTATACTCGGGCGAAAAAGGGGCCAAGGTTCGTTTCCCCATCAAGCTCGAGAAGCCTGGCAAGTACGAAGTTCGCTACGCCTATCAGCCGCACGAAAATCGAAGTGCCAAAGCAAATGTCACCGTAGGGCTCGATTCGTCGCGTGAAACGAAGACCATCAACATGCAGGAAAAGCCGCCGATTGACGGAGGCTTTACCTCACTTGGTGTCTTCACAATCACACCGGGTGAAGAGTCGTACGTGGAAGTCGAAAGCGATGGCAACGGAAACATCCATGCCGATGCGATCCAGTTGATTCCCGTCGCTGGGAAGTAATCCACTTCGATGACGGAAGATGCCCAGACAGCCAACGTTCCACCAAAGAAACGCAGGTCACTCGGCCTGCGTTTCCTTCTACATGGATATCGGTTCGCCCTGATCGCAGCGATTGCGGTACTGATTCGAGTTCACAGTCAAAGCGAAAGCCGGGCCGCTTTAGATCCTGTGGAAATCTCGTTGGGCAAAGTCCAAGAATTCCTTCCGGCAGCGGCCTCCTTAGTGGCTGCTGCGGACCGAGATGGAGCCTACATTCAAAACGACGATGGCAAACGCATCGGCTGGGTCGTCACGACCTTTCCCACCGCCAGTAACATTATTGGCTTCTCAGGCCCGACCAATTCATTGATTGTTGTTGATGCCGACAACACAATCCGTGGCACCGAAATCCTTTCCAGTCAGGATACGCCAGAACATCTTACGGCCGTTCGCAAAGCGACTTGGTTTCTAGAGCAGTTCGCAGGAAAGTCTCCCCAAGACCTCGGGGGCCAATCGAAACTCGACGCCGTTTCCGGTGCCACGCTTACAAGCTTGGCCGTCATTGAATCGGTGACCAAGACGCTCGGTAGCGATCCTCCTAACTATCGCTTTCCGGATGAGGTCACGCTCGAGGAAGTGGCCGAGATCCTACCCGAAGCGCAAGACCTGATCGCCCGATCGTCGCCGCGCGGCTGGCTCGACGTGCTCGATAGCAGCGGCAAGATCATCGGAACCGTCTGGAGAACGAGCCCCCAGGCCGATCAGTACATCGGTTATCAAGGGCCCTCCGATGTTTTAGTGGTCATGGATACCGAAGAAACGCTGAAAGCGGTCGCCTTGCGCGAAAGCTACGACAACGATCCTTACGTGCGCTACGTTCGCGAAGACTGGGCCTTTCCTGAATATTTGGCCGGCTACGATCTCGACCAGCTTGCCAAGTTTGATATCCAGGCAGCGGAAATCGAAGGGGTTTCCGGGGCGACCATGACCAGCCAATCAGCGACCCAAGCTGTGGGTATCGCGGCCGACGCCTACCGGCGTGAGATGCAAGCCGAACAGAAGCCAGCATTGGCCCAGGTGCCCATCACATTCAGCTGGCGCGACATCGCCACGCTGGGGGTAATTGCCGCCGCCTTAGCAATCGCATTCACTAACTTACGTGGCAAGAAGTGGGTGCAGTTCGGCTTTGGGTTCATTGTGATTGCGTACCTTGGCTTCTTTGCGGGGGACATTCTGTCGATGGCGTTGTTGGTGGGCTGGGCCAGTCATCCCGTTCCCTGGCAGAAGTGTATCGGCCTGTTTGCCGTGGCAATCGCTGCGTTTGCGGTCCCGTTATTCAGCAAACGGCAGGTCTATTGCAATCATCTATGTCCACATGGTGCCGCCCAGATGATGATCCTCCGGTTCTCGAAGTGGCATTGGAAGATTCCTAAAAAGCTGCGTCTCTTACTTTCCGCGGTGCCTGCCGTGTTGCTGGCGATTGGCATTCTGATTGCTTTTTCCATGGTTGATGGCAACCTGGCCGCATTAGAGCCGTTCGATGCGTATGTGCCTACCATTTCAGGCTGGGCCTCTCTCTCGATCGCCATTGGTGGGCTCATTTTCTCGGCATTCGTCCCGATGGGCTTCTGCCGGTACGCCTGCCCAACGGGCGCCGTTATTTCTCACGTTCGCTGGAATGCCTCGAGCGACCAGTGGAGCATTCGCGACAGCGTCGCCACTCTTTTGATGGGTTTGGCCGTGATTTGTTTTTGGCTGTAGAGCCCTTTTGAGACAGGCTCTTGCGCAGTCGTCGAAGTTCGCGGGGTATGCTTCTATAATAAAACACACGCTCCCTGGCACTTCATCTTCTCAGATCAACTTCAAGAACCATAAGCGGCATTATTATGGACCAGAAACAGATGGGCCCCTATCGCCTGGAAACCATCATTGGCAGTGGTGGCATGGGGACCGTGTATCGTGGCATCGACGAACGAACCGGCGACAAGGCTGCGATCAAGATTCTGCCCAGCAACATGTCGCACAACGAGGGGCTGCGCGAGCGTTTTCAACGCGAGATCGAAACGCTGCTGCAGCTGAAACACCCCAATATTGTGCGGCTCTTCGGGTTTGGCGAAGAAGATGGCGAGCTTTTCTATGCCATGGAACTGGTCGAAGGACGCAGTCTGGCCGAGGTAATCGTCAAGACACCGATCAAGCATTGGCGAACTGTCGTCAAATATAGCCTGTCGATCGCAGCTGGCCTTCGTCAGGCACACGACATGGGGATCGTCCATCGCGATATCAAGCCGGCCAATGTTTTGATTACACGCGATAACAAAGTAAAGATCCTCGACTTCGGGATTGCCCGCCTCTTCGGAGCAACCGGGGTCACGATGGCCGGAGGTATCGTCGGCACAGCCGACTACATGGCCCCGGAACAGGCCTTTGGCGAAGGTGTCACCCCCAAGGCCGACCTCTACAGCCTCGGAGCGTTGATGTACGCGATGCTCGCGCGGCAGCCTCCCTTTCGCGGCAATACGGTGACCGAAATCCTCGATAAGCTTCGCTATAACGAACCCATTCCGATCGATCGCCTAGTAGAAGCTTTGCCGAACGATTTGAGCCAGTTGGTGACGCAGCTGCTGGAAAAGAATCCCGAACATCGGGTCCCCACGGCTCGAGCGCTGTGCCGCCGTTTAGAAGCCCTCTTAGAGCTTCCGGAAGACACCGACTTCGACCTGAACCTGGCCGATCACTCGACCCGAGCCCCATCGGCTCCGGGGGATGATTACCAGTTGAAAGATAGCGACGAGGTTGCCCCCACACTCGACCCACAATCCCGCAAGCTTGCGGAAGCCCCGACCATGCAGTTATCGGGGGAAGAGGAACCAAGTGACCTCAAGCCCAAAAACAAAAGCAGCGCAACGGAAGCTTCGGCGACGATTGTTACCCAGCGGGGAATCCAGGATGAGCCTAAGACCCGCTTCACAACCGTCGCGGAACAACGTCAGCGAACCTCTGAAGAAGAATCACGTCGCGTAAAAAGTACGGCTTGGATCAACTATATTCAAATCGGTGGCTTGCTCGTCGCGCTGGGCGTGGTCGTGGCCGTAATGCTCATTGCGCCGCAGAAGCCCGGCGCCGAACAGATTTATGATTCGATCGAAACCAGCGCCAACGAAGGGAATCTCGCGGAAGTCTCCGAGCAGATGGACGACTTCCTGGAACGATTCCCCGAAGACCCACGGTCCGAGTATGTCGCCCAACTCAAAGAAGAATTGAATCTCCGGCGACAAGAGAATCGCTATCGCCTGGCTGCCGCCATCGGACGGGGCAACCAAGGTCTGCATCCCGTCGAGCAGATTTATCTCGATGCAATGAAAACCAACGAATTCGATCCAATAGCTGCACGCGACAAATTGCAGGGACTGATCTTGGCATTTGGTCCCGCCCAGACGCAGCAAGGCGATATCGCACGCTGTCTGGTTTTAGCCGAACGACGCCTCAAGCAGTTGAATGCATCCCTGACCAGCCAGAGCAAACAACAAACGGCTTCGATTCGCGAGCGTCTGGAGTACGCCGAGCGAATCGCTGCCGATGATCCGCAAAAGGCCGAGCGTATTTATCGTGGTGTGATCCAACTGCTTCAAGACGAACCCTGGGGGTTAAATCTCGCAAATGACGCGCAAATGCGGCTCAACAATCTAGGTTCTCGATAGAAAGCGGAAGCCAAATGTGAACCGAGCTACGTTCAATTTCGTGCCTATTGCCGATTGGACTTGCGATGGCTCTGTTCTATCATGGAATTTACCCGCCAACTTCCTACCTTGACTCACCCTGCCCCCCACCATGGAAACCGCAAAGATGATGCTTCGTTATACGACGCTCTGGCTGCTTGCTATTTTGGCCGCCCCTGCCTCTGCTGCCGATTGGTATATCGCACCCGATGGAAAAGACGCCGCGGCCGGTACTCAGGATGCGCCATTCGCCACACTCAACAAGGCCCGCGATGCGATCCGCACCCACAAAAAAGACGAAGCCCACACCGTCTGGGTCGCCGATGGCAATTACACGCTGTCGTCCCCCTTTGTGCTCACTGCAGAAGATAGCGGCACGCCAGAGCATCCGATCGTCTACCGAGCAATGAAGGGAGCAGACCCTACCTTCTCCGGCGGAAGCGTCATTACTGACTGGAAGCAAGAGGGGAACCTCTGGCAGGCAACTCTCCCCACTGAACTTCGCAAACCGCTTCCCGAACAACTGATCGCCGGCCAACAATCGACCACGCTAGCGCGAGAACCCGATCAAGGGCTATTCACCCTGGTCTCCGTATCGGAAGATGCCCCGGAGAAAGGCCCCGCCAAGCAAACCCTTCGCCTGACTTCAGAAGATTACGCAGCGACGCTGGCGAAAGTCACGCCGGAAGAACTTTCTCAGGTTCAGTTTCTGGCGTACCACAAATGGGATAACACGCGTCGCCACCTCGACCAATTACTGCCAGAAGAGCATGCCTTGGTGACCTCTGGGCGAAAGATGAAGGGGCACAATCCTCTGAATGAGAAGACCCAGGTCCGCATCGAGAACTACGCCGCCGCACTCGATACGCCCGGCGAATGGCACGCTTCCGCCGACGGCCAGATTCGCTATTACCCGCGTGAAGGAGAAAACCCTTCGCAGATGCAAATGATTGTGCCACGACTAGAACAGCTCTTGATCGTGCGTGGCAAACCAGAGGCCGGCGAATTGGTTCAGCACGTCGAACTTCGCGGTTTGCGTTTCTTACACGCGCGCTGGACAACGCCAAAAGGTGGCTTCGAGCCCAGTCAGGCCGCGTCTCCTATTGAAGCAGCCATTCAGATCGATGGTGCCCGGCATCTGACGATCGCGGACTGCGAGTTCGGGCACATCGGCATATACGGCGTTTGGTTTCGCCGCGGGTGCCAACATTGCACGCTGGAAAGAAGCTGGATCCACGACACCGGCGCCGGTGGAGTACGTATCGGCGAAACGTCCATGCGCCGTGACCCCAAGGAGCAGACCAGCCACATCACTGCGGATAACAATATCCTCAACCACGGCGGACGGATCTTCCCCTGTGCCGTGGGGCTCTGGATTGGACATAGCCCCGATAACCAAGTCACCCACAATGAAATCGCCGACTACTTTTATTCCGGAATCTCAGTCGGTTGGCGATGGGGCTACCGCGAGAGCTTTGCCAAACGCAATACGATCGCCAAGAATCATGTCCATCATCTTGGCTACGGCGTGCTGAGCGACATGGGCGGCATCTACACGCTCGGCCCATCCGAAGGGACCGTCGTTCGCGGAAACATCTTCCACGACATTCACGCCTACAGCTATGGCGGTTGGGGGCTGTACACCGACGAAGGAAGCAGCGATATCGTGTTCGAGAACAACGTCGTCTATCGCACTAAGACCGGCGGCTTCCATCAACACTACGGCAAAGACAATATTGTTCAAAACAACATCCTGGCGTTCGCTCAGCTTTATCAACTCAAGGCATCTCGCGTTGAACCGCATCGCTCGTTTGTCTTGCAACGTAACATTGTCTTTTACGATCAAGGGGAACTGCTGCACGGACAGTGGAGCAAAGTCAAACACGACAGCTCGAACAACTGCTTCTTCGATGCTTCCGGAAGAGATGTCACTTTTGAAGGCAATTCGCTCGAGCAATGGCAAGCCCAAGGGCACGAACAGGGCTCGATCGTGGCAGACCCCAAATTTACTGACCCCGAGAATTTCGACTTCACGCTGGCAGAAGACTCACCGGCCCTTAAGCTGGGCTTCCGCCCCTTCAAGACAGACGATGTCGGCGTGTATGGCGACCAGCAGTGGATCGACAAAGCCAAGAGCTTTCAATATGCCCCGGTTCGCCCGGAATAGAAGAAAACGGATGTGGCCAGTGCGGTTTGACACTGGCCACCTTGTTTTCCTGAAAGCGGCTGCTTAGGACGATTCGGCGAACAGTTCGACTTTCGGGAAGTCGACCTCGGTCTCGGCGACGTGATTGAAGAAATTGGTGAAGTAGTTCATCGCAACCAAGCCAACCACTTCGGTGATTTCTTCATCGCCCAGCCCGGCGGCTTTCGCGGCGTTGAACTGATCGTCGCTGATGAAACCCTTGGTCTCGGAAATGGCGTCCGCAAGATTGATCACCGCCTGAACGGTCGGATCGGTCGATTCTCCTTGACGGACTTTCAAGGTTTCGTCTTCCGTATACCCAACGGCCTTGCCAACCGCCGTATGCGCCGAAACGCAGTACTGGCAGTGGTTCGTTTCACCAATCCGCATGGCAACCGCCTCGCGTGCCTTGGCAGGCAACTTGGAATGCGCCATCGCCCCTGAAAAGCCAAGGTACGCTTCTAGAACGGCTGGCGAATTGGCCATCGAGGCGATGATATTGATGTGCTTGCCGAGCTTCTTTTTGGCAACGTCGAGAAGCTCGCGTTGTTTTCCTTCGGCAGCTTCAAGTGCAATCGGTTGCAGGCGTGGCATGAGGGGTCTCTCCTTGCGTCAGGTTGTCAGTTGTTGACTTAACTGACCTCTTCGATACCGCCGGCATGCGAAGAGTTACACAAGATAAAACCGATTCCCAAGAATTTAGTCCGGTGGTGATCTACTTCACGTAAACCCCGGCCGTAACCGCATACCGTAGGCCAGCACAATAAGGAATTCCTGGATCGATATCGATCACCTTGCGCGGCGGGCCCAAGATGGCTTCCTCGAAGCGGCACTTCCAAACCTGGCTGGCATTGATACCGGGAAAGGCCTGACCGTCTTGCAGTTTGGGGCCATTCTCGAAGACATCCAGGGCCTTCTCGTAAACGATCTGCTGAATCTCACGCCAATCCAAGCCACGGAAGTGACATTGAAAGTCAGGCCAACCCAACACACCAAGGCCCAGGCTGTCGACAATCATATCGCGCGAATCGTCGTCGCGACGCTCGCCATAGCCAATCACCCGCGAAACACGCACATTGAAAGCCCCAGGTGCTTTCCATGGCTTGGCCGCGACCGCATTCAGGCCTTCTACGAACGCCTTCGGCTCGAGAAATTGCTCGGTCGCTTCCCAATAAATGGCATCGCAATCTGTGGCTTCAACGACACTCGCTACCAGGAACTGAATCATCTGCAAACGGTCCATTGGGCGCATGTTGGCTGCCGTCTGATCAAGCACCACAAGTTGATGCTCGCACTCGCCAACAACTCCATCCGCATCGTCCCACAGCCACGACTGCTCGAGAGCTGGCAGGAAAGGAGTCAGGTCGCCTGGATATTCGATCTCTTCTTCACGAATACTCCACGTCGCCCCCACCGATTTGCCACCGATATTGGTGACATATTTGGGATGACGGAAATCGAGACGATCGGAATCTCGTTTTCCATCGCGGGGCGCAAAGCCTTCGGTCCTCTTTTGCATGTTGTCGAGGACGGCCCCCTTGGGGACGCTTGGTTTCGACTTGTAGAACAATCGGACGCGGTAGTCGCGCGAGGTCGCGTTGTCTTCGAGCACGAATTCTCCTTGTGCTTCGTTTCAGCCAAAAAGTGCAGCTAGTAGCCTAGCTGCACTTCAGTATACTCCGCCAGCGGGCCAAACGCTTACTGCTTCACGTACTTTATTTTGCCCATTTCGGTGACCGTATCACCGGTTACCTGAGACAACGTGAACACAAAGCCATCTTCGGTCGGGACGGTTGTCATCTGGAAGTTCATCGGTCCGATCGGCGAGCTGCACGTACCTTTTTCGGTCATCACGCCGGTCTTCTCGTCGAGCTGCCCTACCGTGTGCAGGATATGGGTCGACATGTTATCAATCCAAATGCCCACAAAATTCTGCTCGGCATTTTCGTAGCCCAGGATGCCAAAGCCTTCCATCGGCTGACCATTGTAGGTGCTTGTGAACTCCTGAGTCACAAAGCGTCCGCCCAGAATGGACTTAAATTCAGCGGTCCCTTCGTCCACCGACTCTTCACCTTTGCCAGGCAGAATCCAGTTCGAGGTCGTCTTGTATTTGCCGACCATCGCTTGCAGATGCTTGTGCGGTTCCCCAGGGGCACCAAGCTTCGCCATCACCGCTTCCATCGCCGCAGAATCCAAACTGTCTGCGCTGGACGTCGCAGGCTCTTCGGCTGTCGCAATCGAAACGAGTGCGACCAAGAAAAAGATTCCCAACATTTTGTTAGTAACTTGCATTGAACGGTCTCCCTGATATGCCCCCCAAGTGAACGTGGCGCTGGCCACACCTGCGTCGATTTTATCGTAGTAAGGTCACCCTAATCACGCTCTTTTCCCAAACTTCATCTTCCAGGCAACACATAGGGCAAAGTTGATCCCCTTAGATGATTCGCCAACATCCATTCACTAGTTTGACCGTAGGTATTCGCTCCTTTCTTTTTTGCACCATCCACGCAAAGAATTCATTGACGACTCACAGTATCCCGCATAAAACCACAATTGAAGGGACGCAACCGGTTTGCAGGATTCGCAAATTTAATTTTGAAGGGGCGCCAGCTTATCTTTTCCTCTCACCGCTAAGGAGGATGCCATGCCCGACCTGCAACGATTGACCGATGCCGCTGTAACCAAACTTCTGACTGAGCACGCTCTTTTGCACGATCTTCTGGAAGAAGCAGATCAGATCACCGCAGAAGGGGACTCGCCCGAGGCGTTAATCCTCGGCCTACACGAACTTCGCGACATGATGCATGACCAGTTCGCCCAGGAAGAACGCGGCGGATATTTGCAAGAGACGATCAGTATAGCCCCGCGTTACTCGTCGGAATGCGAGCAACTTCGGCTCGATCATCGTCTGTTTTTAAGCGACATCGATGCCATGCTCGATGACCTGCATCATAGCCCTGCCGAGACCTTAGCCACCTTTCACGTACGCTTTCGCGATTTCACAACCCGCTTTTTAAACCACGAGCACCACGAGAACGCGGTCGTGCAAAAGGCGCTTGAAGAAGACATCGGCGTCGGCGACTAGCATCCTCGAAGAGCACCCCATCTCACTTTAAACGCTTGGCCACCGGCATCTCTGCGGTTGGCCATTTTTCATGCCACGGCAGATCAAACGGTTGCGATCGTGCCAAGAACGAACGAAAACTGCGTCATTTCGTCCCTATCCGTAGCCGCCAGACCCCAGTAAAATCAACCGATTCCTCGCGATTCTCTGTCTTCCACTGGGCGTTAGCGCAAGTTTTAATGAACGACATTCAGGCATCCACAATCACGCGCCCAGAACTTCTTGCTCCCGCAGGCGATTGGGACTGTGCTAGGGCAGCCATTGCTAATGGTGCCGACGCCATCTACTTCGGTCTCGAAACGGGCTTCAATGCCCGGGCTCGTGCCAAGAACTTCTCGCTCGACGACCTTCCCGCCTTGATGGAAATGCTGCACTGGCATGGGGTCCGGGGGTATACCACTGTCAACACGCTGACCTTCAGTGATGAACTGGCCACCATCGAGCCCATCATCCGCCGCATTGCCGAAGCCGGCACCGATGCGGTTCTGGTGCAAGACCTGGGCCTGGTAGGGCTCATCCGCCGGACAGCACCAGAGTTGCCGATACATGCCTCGACGCAAATGACGCTGACCAGCGCCGAGTGCATTGCCGAGATCGAAGAGACTGGCATCGAGCGTGTCGTCCTGGCTCGCGAGCTTTCCGTCGACGAGATTGCCAAGATCCACGCCCAAACCCAAATGCCACTGGAAGCATTCGTGCATGGCGCGTTGTGTGTCGCCTACAGCGGCCAATGCCTGACTAGCGAATCGCTCGGCGGACGCAGCGCCAACCGCGGCCAGTGTGCCCAGGCATGCCGCCTGACGTACGAGCTTGTCTGCGACGGAGCAGACATCGATCTAGGTGATCAGAAGTACCTCTTGAGCCCGCAAGATCTGGCCGCGTTCGATTTGGTGCCAGAACTGCTCGAGGCTGGCGTCGTCTCGTTCAAGATCGAAGGCCGATTGAAGACGCCCGAGTATGTCGCCAACATCACGCGTCATTATCGCCAGGCCATCGATTCGGCCCTGGCCGGCAAGCCGGCAACCTTTACGCCACGGCAAGTCGAAGAGATGGAACTCTCGTTCTCGCGCGGCTTCTCGCCTGGCTGGCTGCAAGGCTGCGATCACAAGATGCTTGTCCCGGCCACCAGCAGCGCCAAGCGAGGTGTGCTGGTAGCCGAAGTCGTCGGGATTGACGATCGACGCAAGCGGGTCAAGCTGGAACTGCACGGTCGATTGAAGGCTGGCGACGGCATCGTTTTCGAGGGAGATCGTGCCGCCGGGAAAGAGCAGGGGGGACGCGTCTTCACCGTCAGCCAACGCGGACGCCGCGTCACTGGCGAAGCCACCAACGGCCAAGTCGAAGTCGACTTCCCCCGAGGCTCGGTCGACTTTCAATACATTGCCCCTGGGCTGAAAGTGTGGAAGAGTGACGACCCGGCCCTGACTCGCGAACTACGCAAGACCTACAGCGGCGAACTTCACGGTCGCGATATCCCGCTCACCATCAACGTCTCGGCACGCGTCGGGCAACCACTTCGCGTCTTTGTTTCCAGTGACAGCCTAGGCCAGTTCGATCTTCAAACCGAAGAGCCGCTCGAGGAAGCCCGCAAGCATGCGTTGAACGAATCATTACTTCACGAGCAGTTTTCTCGCCTGGGTGGCAGTGGCTATGCCCTGGAAACGCTTTCCGCCAAGATCGCCGGAACTCCGATGGTACCGCTAAGTGTGCTGGGCAAGCTTCGCAAGGCAATGGTTGCCCGCCTGGACGAAGCCCGCCAACAAATGGCCACCCGGGGCAGAACAATCGAGCACGATCTGGTTCTTTCCGAAATGCAAACGGAAGTGGAATCGGCAGACGCAGAACCAAGCTTGCCGAAGCTGATCGTGCTCACGCGCTCGATGCACCAATTGGAAGCGGTCCTAAGCCAAGGGATCGAGACCGTCTACGCTGAATTCCAGGACATCCGCCAATATAAGGATGCCGTCCCAAGCGCGCACGAAGCTGGCTGCAAGATATTCCTAGTCACCCCACGCATTCAAAAGCCAGGCGAGATGGGCATCTTCAAGGCCCTCTCCAAACATGGGGCTGATGGCTACGTGGTGCGGAACTTGTCAGGCCTGAAGTTCTTCACCGAACTTGGGGCCATGTGCATTGCCGACTTCTCCTTTAATGCCGCCAACGAACTGACTGTCGACTGGCTACGAAGACACGGGGCCAACCGCGTGACGCCGTCGTACGACCTCAACCGCGACCAGCTCTTGGTGATGGCCCAACACTGCGCCGCAGGGCACTTAGAACTAGTGATTCACCAGCATATGCCCATGTTCCACATGGAGCACTGCGTTTTCTGCAGTGTCCTCTCACCCGGCACCAACAAGACCAACTGCGGACGCCCTTGCGACGAGCACGAGGTAAAACTTCGCGATCGAGTCGGGGCCGAACACCCCTTGATCGCTGACGTCGGGTGCCGCAACACGCTGTTCAACAAAACCCCGCAAAGCGGCGCAGAAGTCGTCCAGCCCATGCTTGAATTGGGCGTGCGAAACTTCCGCATCGAATTGCTAAGCGACGATCCCCCCAGCGAGATTACCCGCATCATCGACCTGTACCGCAACCTACTGCAAGGCAACATCGGCGGCGAAGAGGTCTGGCGAGAACTCAAGGCCTTGAACCGAGTCGGGGTCACACGCGGTACACTAGAACACGATCGCGATCCCTTGGCTATTATCTAACCGTCCACCATGCCCACCCCCTTAAGCGAGTGCCACGAACTGATCGTCGCTACGTCGAACCCCCACAAGGTTCGCGAGCTGACTTACCTGCTACAGCCGCTAGGGCTCCCGGTATACCCGCTTCCAGCGGACATCGATCTCGAGCCCGTCAAAGAAGATGGCAACACCTTGGCTGAAAATGCCCGCAAGAAGGCCTGCGGCTATGCACGTCAGCTTCAGCGGTGGGTGATCGCCGACGACACCGGCCTACAGGTCGACGCGCTCGCTGGAAAACCCGGCGTGCGTTCGGCCCGTTATGCCGGCGACGACGCCATCATGGCGATGAACTTAGCGCTGCTAATCGAACACATGCTCGACGTTCCCGAAGAAGAACGTTCGGCCCGCTTCGTATGCCATCTGTGTGTTGCTGCCCCTGACGGGGGCGTGGCCTTGGAAGCGTACGGCGAGTGCCACGGCAAGATCGGCCGGCAACCGATCGGCGAATTCGGGTTTGGCTACGACTCAGTCTTTCTCGTGCAAGATGGCCAGCAAACGCTGGCCGAACTCGACCAACAGCGGACGGCCCAGCTAGGGCATCGCGGCCATGCGGCGCGATCTCTTATCGCAGCTTGGCCGCGCGGCTAGGTCTTCACCGGCGGGCTATCTCCCTTTTCCAGCCAACTGCCGCAGGGCCTGAATCACGTACCGTCGGCGTTTATTGGAAAGCATCGAACCGAAGTGAATGTCTCCGTTGTCGCGGTATAAGGTGATTCGACGAGATCGATTCTTACCGGAAGATAACGACTCGTCGATCTGCCGCACTTCCGACCAGCGAAACCGTGTGGTCGATCCGATTGGGCCGACGCCTAGAAAAACGCTCCCGGCATCGTGATCCATCTCGTCGGTCTTAACGACCATCCGGCCAATCACGCTCAGCACAGCAAGCGAACCAAACAGCAGCGTACCTAAGACGAATGGGATACCAAATAGGGTGCGAAAGAGGTCGAATTCCCCTTCCTGGATCTGGGTCCCATATAGGCCCCACATCGAAAACCCAGACCATGCACCAATGAACGGTATAAGAAAGAACGCAGATGCGCTGCGGGTGGTCGCCGCAATACGCCACCCCATGCCGTAGTTCTCGTACGTGGTGCCGCTGGGCGGATCGTCGATGTTGAACGAATCGCTTTCGTCGCTGATCCAGCCGGCGTTTTGATAAACTTGCACCTCGGGCTGCGGCTCGAGCAGCGTCGAGATCTTATACGCTTCGTTGCAGTCGTGGCAAATCGCCAGGTCGTTGTCGACGTTCATCTGTCGTGTCGACAGATAGATATCACAGTTGGGGCACTTAAGCTTCAAGGCTACTATCCGACCGGCATTGCCAGTAGTTCGTTCTCAGGTTCCGCAGCCGCTTCCGGCGGCTGCGACGTCAGTAAAACCACATACTCAGGAAATTGCTTCGTGAACTCGTCGATGGCCACGATCGCTTCTCGGCACGACTCGGAACGAGCGAGAAGCACAGCCGATACAAAGGTCAGCAGCACGGCGCCTACCGCTGCGAGCCAGATGTACCAAACCAGGAAGAAGAAGGCGAACAACACCCCCACCACTCCTACCAGGCTCGCTTTGCTTAAAAGCTGTTGCCAATGCAGCACTCGGTAGCGACTCGCTCCCATCCGCTGCATCAACCACGTGCGGCTGAACGCCGGAGGTATATTCGTTCGATAGACATTTCCTTGGTAAATGCCATCGGGAATCTCTAATTTTCCGCACATATCCGGAAATTCTTCGATCAACGGATTGTGCTTGCGATACATGTACTCGAGCCCGCCAAAGTAGGTACTTCCCTTTACATAGACATCGGGATAGTGCTCTTCTTCGTGTTCCAGAAAACTACGCAGATCGGCCGGAGGCTCTTCGTCTACGTAGACCGTCACCGAGAAATCTCCGTCGCCATCGCAAAGAAACCAGAGGATCTTTCCCTCTTCGCGCATGGTTTCGGCGAACGAGAACGGATCGTTCTCGAGCATGGTGTCCGCTTCTTCAGGCAAGTTTTCCGGCCAAAACATCACCATGTTTCCGCCGTCTGTTCCGCCACTGCCGGTGTAATGCGTCATCAAATGCTATCACTGCTGTCGAATCGAGTCTCAGAATGCATTTGTCATACTTTATCACAACGAGCAAGACTAGGGAGAACCACCCCAGCAGGGCCCACCTCTTGGGTTCGTCTTGTCCCATTCTGGCAATTTCGTTAAGAACGCCGTCCGCGTCCGCGCGGTAAACCGCCGGACCGGCTTGACGAGACACCCAGGAACTATGCGGCCTCCCATGAAGATCGTGCAACTTATATCCGGAATTGGCGTTAACGGAGCCGTTATTCAATGTCTTCGCTTGGCCGAAGGACTCGCCAAACGTGGGCACGATGTCACTCTAGTCGCCCGAAACAACTCTTGGATTCAAAGCCAACTGCCGGGAACCAATGTCAAGTTCCGCAGCTCCGACCTTCAGCGCTGGCCCTTTAACGACCTAAGAGAGATGGCTCGCTGGGTTGCCCAAGAACGCGTCGACATTGTCCACACGCATAACACCAGCGGACAAATCTTCGGCGCGATGCTGAAGATGTTTACCAAAATCCCGGTCGTGGCAACCGCCCATCACACGAAGCTCCACGCCTATTGGATGCTGAAAGACTTCGTGATCGCCAACTCGGACCATACACGTGGTATCGAGATCGGCTGGAATCGCGTGCGACCCCGAAACATCGAAACCGTTCGCGCGCTGATCGATCATGCTCCGATCCCCGAAAACTCGCAGCAACTGCGAGATCGCTGGCGACAGGAACATGGATTTCAAAAGGACGACAAGTTAATCGGAATCGTCGGAGACGTTTGCCCGCGCAAGAATCACTTGTTATTACTGAAGGCCATGCCGCAAATCTTACGGCGTGTTCCCAACGCCAAGGTCGCCGTCATTGGCAACCGCTGCTACTGGTACATGCAGCGACTTCGCGCCGGCATCGAGCAACTAGGTCTGGAAAACGAGTTCCGCTTTATCGACTTCCAATACGACATCCCCAACATGATGCGGGCCATCGATCTGTTGGTTGCCTGTCCTACACAAGAAGCTTTTGGCCTGACACCACCCGAAGCGATGGCTGCGTTCAAGCCAGTGGTCGCAACCCGGGTCGGCGGGCTGATCGAGAGCGTGGTTGACGGCGAAACGGGCTATCTGGTCCCCAGCAACAACGCCGCTGCACTATCATCGGCTGTCGCGAAGGTTTTCGAGAACGACGACCTGGCTGAGCAAATGGGCGTCGCAGGCCGAGCGAGATTCCTCGAGATGTTCGACAACTACAGCAATGTGATCCGCCACGAAGACATCTACACGGATGTCGCCCGGCGGGTTCTTCGTCGCGATGTCGCCAAGCCGGTCTCGCTCCCTACACGGAAGTCGAACTCGCTGCCGACCGCTGGCGTGCCGCCGATGGTCTATCATCGCTAAGCCATTTCCTCGGTATTGCTTCTAGGCGTCCGTAGCGAAACAATACAACCAAGTGAAGCTTGCGTCGTAACCATCCCATTCCATCGGCGCGAAAACTTCTCTTCTCTTAGCCCCAGCAACGCAGGTTCGCCATGAATGCCCCAACCAATGTCGATCTCTTCTCGGGCGCGATCGCTCGGCTCGACAAAGCGTTTCAATTTGCCGACATCGATGCCGAAGCACTCGAACGCCTGAAGCACCCCAAGCAGATTCTGCAAGTCTCGATACCGGTCCGGATGGACGATGGCTCGCTGAAAGTATTCACCGGCTACCGTGTTCGCCACGATGACACGCGTGGGCCAACCAAGGGTGGCCTGCGGTACTCGCCGCAGGTAGACATCTCGGAAGTCAAAGCCTTAGCGTTCTGGATGACCTTCAAGTGCGCCGTCATGAACATTCCCTACGGTGGCGCTAAGGGTGGCATCTGCGTGAACCCGAAAGAGCTTTCGCGGATGGAACTCGAACGGCTCTCACGCGGTTTCATCGAACAGATCGCCGACTTCATCGGTCCGGAAGTCGATATCCCAGCCCCCGACATGTACACCAATGCCATGATCATGGGCTGGATGATGGATGAGTACTCGAAGATCCATCGCCGCCGCACACCCGGCGTAATCACCGGCAAACCAGTTCCCCTGGGAGGCAGCCAAGGACGCGATGACGCCACCGGACGCGGCGCCTATCACTGCATCAAAGAGCTGGAAAAGAAACGCGACTGGATCCCCAAAGAGACTCGCGTAGCCGTGCAAGGTTTTGGCAACGCCGGTCAAAGCATTGCCCGCCTGCTGCATGCCGATGGCTATCAAGTGGTTGCCGTCAGTGATTCGCGTGGTGGAATCTACAAGCCAGGCGGGTTCGACATTCCCAGCTTGATTCAAATTAAGAACGAATCGCGACGTCTGCAGGCCGTTTACTGTACCGGTTCGGTGTGTGAAGCCGTCGAGGCGAAGTCGATCACCAACGAAGATCTGTTGGAATTAGACGTCGACATTCTCATTCCGGCCGCCTTAGAAGACGTGATTACGGCGAACAACGCTAATAAAATCCAAGCCCCGGTCATCATCGAAGTGGCCAATGGTCCCACGACCGGTGAAGCGGACGAGATCCTCAACGAAAAAGAAAAACTAATTGTCCCGGACATCTTAGCCAATGCCGGCGGCGTGACAGTCAGCTACTTCGAATGGGTGCAAAACCAACAAGGCTATTATTGGAGCCTGGACGAAGTGCAGCAAAAGCTTCACGCGATGATGACCCAGGAATTCAACCACGTGTACGACTGGATGGTCGAGAAGAAGATCGACATGCGCACGGCCGCCTATGCGGTCGCACTTTCGAGAATCGGCGCCGCGATCGCTTCGCTAGGGACCGTTCAGTACTTCTCGGACATGGATTCGTAATTTTATACATTTAACCGGTTGGCGGGAAATCCTGCGTCGTTCAGAATAGAAGCACCCTTGGCTTGCCTCATTCATCTCTGAACGTCCACGAGGATATTCCATGTTCCTGTTTCGCTTGATCGCCGTAGCATTGATTGCTTTTGCCTCGGCCCCTGTTTCGCTCGTTGCCGAAGAGAACTCAGCCGCCGCGCAGCTTCATCAGCTGTTTGCCGACGATTGGCAGTGGCGGCTGAATACTTATCCTACGCTGGGCACTTCGGTGGGTGACCCGCGTGGCAACGCCAAGTGGACCGACCTTTCTCAGGCCGCCATTGAAGAGCGTGACCAACACCCTCACGAGCTTCTCAAAAATCTCGAGTCAATCGACGCCGATCAGCTCACCGGCCAGGACCTGCTTTCCTACGAACTGTTCGACTACAACCTCCACCGAGAGATTGAAGGACAAAAGTATCCGACTGAGCTGCTGGCAATCGACCAGTTGGGAGGTCCCCAGTTCGACTTGGCCTACACGGCCGAGCAGATGTCGTTCGTCACGGTAGCGGACTACGAAAACTACATCGCCCGACTCAATAGCTATCCCGAATATCTCGAACAAAACACGGCCCTGCTGCGCAAGGGAATCGAAACACGGTGGGTGCAACCACCAGGTCCGCTGCGCAGTATCCCCAAACTGATCAACGGTCAGGTACTTGCCGACGCCACTGACAGCCCGCTGTTCAAACCCTTTAAAGACTTTCCCGATTCGTTCTCGCCGGAAGACCAACAGCGACTGGCCAAGCTCGGTAAGTCGGCCATCGCCAATAGAATTTTTCCGGCGATGCTAAAACTGAAGTCCTTCATCGAGGACGAATACCTGCCTCACGGTGCCGAAATCATCGGTGCTGCCGCGCTGCCAGGCGGCCGGGAGTATTACGCTTACAAGTGCCGCTACTCGACAACAACCGATCTGACGCCGCAAGAGATCCACGAGATCGGCATGAGCGAGGTAAAACGAATTCGCGGAGAGATGGAAAAAGTGATTCGCGACTCAGGCTTCAAGGGAAGCTTCCAAGAGTTCATTCACTTTCTTAAGACCGACCCCCAGTTCTATTACACCGAAGCGGACGACCTGCTGATCGGCTATCGCGATATTGCGAAACGCGTCGATGCCGAGCTTCCCAAGCTGTTCGTAGAGCTGCCGCGTCTGCCGTACGGCGTGCGTGCTTTCCCCGACTACGAAGCCCCTAACCAGACCTCTGCCCGGTACTACCCAGGCTCGGCGGAAGCTGCCCGGGCAGGGTTCTTCATGGCCAATACCTACGCGCTCGACAGCCGCCCCAAGTACGAGATGGAGGCCCTCACGCTGCACGAGGCCTGCCCTAGCCATCACCTGCAAATCGCCCGGGCGCAAGAGCTGACCGACCTTCCCAGGTTTCGCCGGCAAGGGCACTACACGGCGTTTGTCGAAGGGTGGGCCCTGTACGCTGAGTCCCTGGGAGAAGAGATGGGGTTCTATCAAACGCCCTACGATAAATTCGGCCAGCTGACCTTCGAGATGTGGCGAGCCTGTCGACTGGTCGTCGATACTGGCATGCACAACATGGGATGGAGCCGCGCCCAAGCGATCCAGTTCTTCCAGGAAAACAGCGGCAAGAGCGACTTGGAAGTCGCCGTCGAGATCGACCGATACATCGTCTGGCCAGGCCAAGCGTTGGCCTACAAGATTGGTGAACTCAAGATCCAACAACTAAGAGCCAAAGCCGAGCAGGAATTAGGCCCAGCGTTCGATCTTCGCAAGTTCCATAACGCTATCCTCGATAACGGCGCGATTCCTTTACCTGTGCTAGAGCGACTGATCGATCGTTGGATCGCCGAACAAAAATCAAAGCAGCACGGTTAACATCTGAAATTTGCTGCGGTTAAAGCGTTTAACCCTATGTTGAACTCTTTTCCGCAGCATTTTCCATGGACCTGGCAAACTTACTTCTGATCAACGCTTGCGTCGTCGCTGGGTCTATGCTCACGCTGTGGCTGCTTAGTCTTGTGCTGAAAGATGCCAGTATCGTCGATCTCTTCTGGGGGTTCGGCTTCGCAGTGATCTCATGGATTTCTCTCCTTCTCGCTTCCGCCCCAACTACTGCCGCTTGGGTCACCACCATCCTCGTTACGATTTGGGGGTGCCGGCTGACGGGCTACCTCTTGTGGCGAAACGTTGGCAAAGGGGAAGATTCCCGCTACGCCGAGATGCGTGAGAAGCCGGGCCGTAACTTCGCCCTGTTCAGCCTCGTGGTGATCTTCGGCTTGCAAGGGACCATCATGTGGATTGTCTCCCTGCCGCTGCAAGTCATACCGACGCTCGACGCTAGTTTCTCCGCCCTAACGGCAGTCGGCCTGCTGCTATGGCTGGTCGGCGTTAGCTTTGAAACGCTCGGCGACTACCAGCTCGCTCGCTTTAAAAGTGATCCTCAAAACCGAGGCAAGGTATTTGATGGGGGCCTTTGGCATTACACCCGGCACCCCAATTATTTCGGCGACTTTCTCGTTTGGTGCGGTTATTATGTAATTGCCATCTCGTTCGATGCCTCGGCGTGGTGGACGATCATTGGCCCCGCGCTGATGACCTTCTGCCTGCTGTGGTTCTCGGGCGTCGCTCATCTGGAAAAACGCATTCAAACGCGGCGGCCAGAATACGCCGACTACATCCGCCGCACCAGCAGCTTCTTCCCATGGCCACCGGCCCCGAAGCTAGAAGCGGCAGCCGCTTCGTCTCATTCCCACTCGCCCACACGGTAGGAAGCTCGTCATGAATCGACAACGGATCGCGGTGGTTGGTGGCGGTATCAGTGGGAACCTGGTTGCCCGACTGCTGCACAATGACTACGACGTGACACTGTACGAAGCCGCCCATTACCCCGGCGGGCACAGCAACACAGTTACCTGCGAAGTCGAGGGCAAACCGTACGACGTCGACACCGGCTTCATGGTTTTCAACGACCGCACCTACCCCCAGTTCTGCCGCTTGCTTGAAATTCTGGACGTCGAAGCCCAAGACAGCGACATGAGCTTTAGCGTTCGCTGTGAGAAGACAGGACTCGAATACCAAGGCAGCAGTCTCCGCGGGCTATTTCCCAGCTGGAAGAACATGACCTCCCTCAGCTACTGGACCATGCTGAGAGACGTCTTGCATTTCAATCGTCTTGGCACCCAGGCTGTCCAGCAGGCATCGATCGCCGAAGCAGAGACGGTCGGGCAGTTTCTCAATCGCTGTCGTGTCGGCACGATGTTTCGCGAAAAGTACCTCATGCCGATGGCCGCCGCAATCTGGTCGGCCGAGCCACAACAGATACTCGACTTCCCAGCCCAGTTCTTCTTGGGCTTTTGCGACAACCATGGCCTGATGGGGATTACCAATCGACCGCAATGGAAGACCCTAGTTGGCGGATCGAAGCATTACGTGCGGAAATTGATCGAACCACTGGGCGACCGCGTTCGGCTGAACTCGCCGGTGAAACGGGTAATGCGAGACAGCGAGCACGTTGCGATAATTGCCAAGGACGATCAGGTCCAGGTATTTGACCAGGTCATTTTCGCCACTCATGCCGATCAAACATTGGCGATGCTCGATCAACCCACTCAGCAAGAGGAAGAGATTCTCAGCCACTTCCCGTACCAACCCAACGATGCCGTCCTGCACACCGACACACGTCTTCTTCCCACGCATTCGCATGCTTGGGCAAGCTGGAACTACTTTTTACCAGATGCCGATCAGACAACGGCCAGCGTGACTTACGACCTTTCTCGCTTGCAGAACGTTGCTTCACCGACGCCTATTCTGCTGAGCCTGAACATCACCAACCGCATCGACCCTCGCAAGATTCTCCAGCAGTTCAATTACGACCATCCTGCGTTTAATCGGCACTCGTATGCCGCACAGAAACGTCTGCCAAAGATTCAAGGGCAGCAGCAAACCTACTTCTGCGGTGCCTGGTGTGGCTATGGATTTCACGAGGATGGCGTGAGAAGTGCCTTGGCCGTTGCCGCTTACTTTGGAAAGAACTTGGACGCATGCACAGTTGCCTGTACGAAGGAACGGTCTCCCACACCCGCCATGGCCCCGTCGAACATCAGTTTGACTACCGCCTGACGATGGCCTACTTCGACCTGGCGGAACTCGACCAGGTTGTTGGCTCGGGAAGAATCTTGTCGGACCATCGATGGGCCGCTATTTCGTTCCCACGCGATGTCCACCTGCGTGGGCAATACGGTTCGCTAGAGAGTCGCGTGCGATCAGCCGTGACCGAAGAACTCGGCACGTGCCCGCAAGGCCCCATTCATCTCTTAACGCAGCTTCGTTACTTCGGACATTACTTCAGCCCCCTCAATATCTTCTTCCTTTACGACGACACCACCAGCGACTTCCCGGCAACCATTTTGGCCGAGGTCAACAACATCCCTTGGGGCGACCAGCAGGTCTACGTCCTGCAACCAACCTACAGCGAAGCCGACCAGGCCTGGGTTTGCGAGCATCCCAAGCAGATGCACGTCTCGCCGTTCATGCCGATGAACCACACCTATCGCTGGTCGTTCCGTTCGGTAGGTCAACGCCTGAGGGTGAGTCTCGAAAACCAGGAAGAAGGCCGCCCCATTTTTCATGCTGGCATGTCTTTAGAAAAAAGGCCGTTAGCGCGCCGCACCATTCAACGGTTTCTGTGGGGATTGCCAGCGATGAGCTTGAAGGTTGTCGCCGCTATCTACTATGAAGCCTGGAAACTTTGGTGGAAACGATGTCCCATATATCCTCACCCGCACCGTCGCAGCGAATCTCGCCTGCCTGTTCACGTGACCAAACCGGTTTAGTAGACCTGGCGATCGAGCATCCTTCCTTAAGGCTCCGCGAAGCACTGCCTCAAGTCTCGACCGGGCTTCACTGCTGGATCGCGCGACAGTGCCGTAAAATCTTACACCGCACGCTCTCGAGAATCGAAGCAGGGCACGTCCTTATTATCGACCCCCTCGGGCAACATCAATTTGGCCTGAGTCACGATGCTGAGCTACGAACTGTCGTACGTATCGACGACCTCCGCGTCTATCGCCACATGATGCTTGGGGGCACCCTTGCCGCGGCGGAAGCCTACCTGGAAGGGAAGTGGGTCTGCAGCGACTTAACCGCGCTGCTGCGGATCATGGCTCGTAATCTTGATCATTTAAAAGGGGTCGAGCGTCACACGTCGTTTTGGCTCGCCCCGTGGCGAAACTTACAGCAGTGGCGAACGCGAAACTCGAAGCACGGCAGCCGCCGGAATATCGCGGCGCATTACGATTTGAGCAACGAGTTTTTCCAGCTCATGCTCGACCCTACCATGATGTACTCGTCTGGCGTCTACGAGCAGGCCGACTCGACCTTGGAAGAGGCATCCATCGCCAAGCTCGACCGCCTATGCCGCAAACTTAATCTTCAGCAGGGTAGCCGCGTCCTGGAGATCGGCACCGGCTGGGGTGGCTTCGCCGAGTATGCCGCAAAGCAGTACGGTTGTCACGTGACGACAACGACCATTTCGCAGCAGCAGTTCAACTTCGCCTATCGACGAATCGAAGACGCCGGCCTCGAAGACCGAGTCACGCTTCTTAAACGAGATTACCGAGACCTCACCGGTACCTACGATCATGTTGTGAGTATCGAAATGATCGAAGCCGTGGGACGAAACTACCTGGATACCTATTTTGAAAAATGCGGCTCGTTGTTGAAGCCCAGTGGAACGATGGCCTTGCAGGTCATCACCATTCCAGACGAACGGGTCGAAAGCTACTCGCGTGGTGTCGACTTTATCCAGCGGTACATTTTCCCAGGCGGCTTTCTACCTTCGTACCAACTGATGGCCCGCTCGATGGCCCGTAAGACCGATCTGCGGATCGTGCATGCCGAAGATTTTGGCAGTCACTATGCCCAAACCCTATCGGCCTGGCGCGAGAACTTCTTCGAGCACCTACCGCGAATCCGTGCTTTAGGCATGGACGACTACTTCCTTCGCATGTGGGAGTATTACCTGGCTTATTGTGAAGCGGGCTTCCATGAACGCCAGATCGGCGTCAGCCAACTCGTCATGGCCCGCCCCAAGTTCCGCGGAGATGCGGTCCTCGGCAAGTTCTAGTGCGACAACGCCAGTTCGACTTCATGGCCAGTCGCCCTAGCCTTCGAAAGAAGAAACTTTTTAACCTCGGATATCACGGATCAATTTCCGAGTCTTCCCACACGAATTCAAGCTCCGCGCCCATCGGTGGTTGCTCTTCTTTTCCTCTGTGGCTAGACCTAATTTTATGAACAAAAGACAGCGTTCATTCTCTTCGCGATTGAATGTCTTCCATTCGGGGCCAATAGATCATGCACTCAACCTAAGCTGATCGCATCAGATCGTGCATTTAATCAACCACTGTATGAATATTTTCTTCTGGTTTCATGCCCCGCAGTTGCCGCCATAGCCAGCGAACTTCACCTCGCGCGAAAAATAAGTAGGCGATAACGCCGACGAGTATCTCTTGAGCAAGCGTGATCGCGTCTGGCAAAAAGTAGCTCATCCAACCGGCGAAATAGACGACGGCTCCCATGAGCACCGAAGCCCCCAACGCCGGTGCCAGTTGGCGGAACGTCCTCTTCACATCAACGCCGGTACTCTTGAAACAAAACGCCAGGTAGGGGCCGCAAACAGCAAGGGTACCGAGGGTCACCAGGCCTGCCAAATCGATCGTAAATAGCTCGGGATCGTGTTGCCCTGCGAAGAAGTAAGCGGCGCCACAAGCTCCGGCCAAGACCACCATGTTGGCAAATGCACCGACCGCCAGAAGATCGGCCCGTCCGGCAGCGCTCATCAGGCTGCCTGTGATATTGATCCAACTTTGCGCGACGATCATCAACCCCATCATCGAGAGCAAGTCGCCCGCCTCGATCCAATCGTCACCACCCAGCACCGGCATCAGTTCGTCGCCAACCATGAGCATGCCGATCGAGCAGGGAGCCAGCATGATTCCTACCATGCGATAGAAGGAGGCCGCCATCGCACTAAACGATTCGCGGTTAGTCTTCGCCTGCGATAACGCTGGCAACATGGCCGAGGTCACCGGTGAGGTCAGCAGATAGACTGGCCGGATCATTTGATTGTAGGCCTGGGTATAGTAGCCGATCCATATTTGCCCCACAGGGCTCGAGCCAAACACGACCCCTAAGATGATCTTGTCCAGGTTTTGACCTACGGCAAAGAAGATTCCACTGAGTGTGTAGTATCCGCTGAAGTTGAGCATTTGCTTCATATCGGACAACGGAGCACACTTACCGGGCCGCCAGGGCTCGATGGCCCAGAAGCCAATATTCAGCACAACCAGTTCGCTATACTGCTGTACGACAAGTGCCCAGATGCCCCAGTCATGGTACGCCGCAACAATAGCCAACACTCCGCTGACGATCAACGAAATCACCCGCACGATGGTCAATCGGCCGAAGTGCAGCTTCTTTTCGGCAAGTGACTTGTGTTGCGAATAACCATTGTAGAGCAGCGCAGTTCCTGAAAGCACGACCCCGACCAGCATTAACCGATCGGCGTGAAACCACATGGCCAGAAGCGGCGACAGACCAGCCAGGATGAAGGTAAGTACCACGCCGGTAATGATCTGATACCAGAACAACGTCGAAGCTTCTTCGTCGGTCAGCCCTTTCTTCTGCACCGTTGCGATATCCATTCCCAACGACCCGAATGCCCGAATGAGCAGCAAGATGGGCATGAACATCCCCAGCAGCCCGAATTCACCAGGCGATACCAGGTGATAGAGTTGGGCAATGACCACCAGCGAGATGATCTGCCCGGCAATCTGACCTATCATCGTCAGTCGCGTTGCACGCTGCGTTTTATGGATCAGATCGTGATCGAGCGGAGTTGCCGCATCGTCGGGCGTGGAGCCATCATTCATAAAACGGAGAAGTTCCAGCAGGTGATGTCGAACTTAATATCGGATCGCACACCACAAAGCCCGGATGCCATCTTTCCAGCCGATCTTTTTTCCTTCTTCAAACGTCCGAGGGAAATAGCGGATCGGAACTTCGCGGATTCGCAGTCCTTTGCGTCGGGCCAACTTGGCCGTAATTTCCGGCTCGATCCCAAAGCGTTTTTCGCGAAGCGTGGGCGCGATCTCCTGAATAACCTCGCGGCGGAACACTTTGTAGCAGGTTTCCATATCCGTGAGATACAGGTTCGAGAACAAGTTCGACCACATCGTCACCAATTTATTCGCCAGGTAATGACGAACGCGCGGTACATTGCGTTGCCCGGTAATGAAGCGGCTACCGTAAACGGCGTCCACTCCTTCACAAATGATGGGCTGTAGCAGCGCTCGATAATCCTTCGGCGTATATTCCAGGTCGGCGTCCTGGATAATCACGGCGTCTCCGGTCGCTTCCTTAAAACCGGTCGCCAAGGCAGCACCTTTGCCTTGATTCTTTTCATGCAGAATGATTTTCAAATCGGTCTGATCGCGGAGCGTTTCCAGCAGTTGCCGCGTTCCGTCGGTGCTGCCGTCATCAACCAAAATGATTTCACACTTGAAACCGCATTGGCGAACTGCTGCAATAACTTGTTGCAGCGAGTTGACTTCGTTGAAGATGGGCACCACGACAGAAAGTATAAAGTCGTGCGGAATCTCGTAAATTGCCAGCCGATAGCATGCCGCTTCACCCAAAAGCTGGTGCAGCATTTCTACTCGGCGTGATTCGTCTGTGGAGATCTCCAATAAAGTTTGCTCCAGATGCGACAAGACGTCCTGATCGTTTTCGGAATGTATACTCATTGGTTTCGGCAATTCCGGGAAGAAGAAGGCCCGAACCCGGAAGGGGCCACATCGACCAACCAAGTCCGCGTACAAGTATAGAGCACTTCTCAAAAAAACCTACCTTGGAGATCCGTCGCTATGATCGCTCCCTATCTGGTCGCTGCCCTACAAATGGACTCGGGAGCGGAAAAACCGGTCAATTTGGAACAAGCGGAATCGATGATCGCCGATGCGGCCCAAGCTGGTGCCCAATTGGTGGTACTTCCCGAGTTGTTTCCGTACCTGGGAAAAGTATCTCAACTGCGGAAAAATTCCGAATCGATGGACGGAAACGTCCTTCGGACGATGCGCGGCCTGGCGATCAAGCATCAACTGGTCCTCTGCGCCGGCAGCGTAGCGATCGCCGCCGATGATGACCCCGACAAAGTGATCAACCGGAGCGTGCTCTTCGGCCCTTATGGCCAAGTTTTAGCCACTTACGACAAGATTCACTGCTTCGATATCAACCTACCGGACGTGAAAGTGGTCGAGTCAGACTACGTGCGAGCCGGCAGCCAACTCTCGGTCGCTTCGACATCGCTAGGGCATATTGGCCAGGCCATTTGTTACGACCTGCGGTTCCCTGAAATTTTTCGTCGCCTTACCGAAGACGGAATGCAAATCTGCGTGCTTCCTGCGGCATTCACCGACAAGACAGGGCAAGCTCACTGGGAGGTTCTCGCGCGTGCTCGCGCTATCGAAAATCAAATTTATGTCGTCGCCGCGAATCAATGCGGAATGTACGGTGACTCGATCCAATGCCACGGAAATTCTTTGATTATCGATCCGTGGGGAAAGGTGCTCGCGCGCGGCGAGCATCACCAGCCCGGCATCATTTATGCGGAAATTGACCTCGCTTCGCAACGTAAAATACGGGCCGAATTGCCGGCACTTTCGCATCGCCGAATGGTCTAGACGCCTTGCGAGAGCATGTAGGACCTCTTGTCAACTACCCAGACACTCGCAAACAACTTTGTATCTACACATCACTTGTTTCTAAGTACTTTCTTCTGACATAAACGCCGCACGTATTTTATACCCCAAGAGCAACACGCATTTACAAACGATTTACCCGCGTGAAATACAAGCAAGAAACACAATGTGAAAAAAAGATTACGATGGTTGCTTGACAACTCCGCCTCGCTTCGCAAAATTAGTCCCTATGTTGATTGGAAACACGGGACGCTGAATGCGTCTTTAAAACCTCTCCTCTCCTCCATAACCTGTGTCATTCGTTGCAAATTGGTCGCTCTGACCAATCGTTCCCGGATCGCGAGAAGGACATCCCCAGGGAGTTCTGCGCGCTGGAAACAGCACAACGCATTACTCGGTTATGCTGATCATTTGAGAGAGTCGAGAGGGATAGAGTGCGTGCGAGAGATATTGCTTTCCGGCAAAGGGATTTGTCACATATAGGTTGGCAGAGCTCTCCGCTAAATAGTTTGAAGGGCGACGACTGAATGGACCGACGTGCGACAGGCTTTTGGGCCTGTTTATGGAAATCCCTTCATGCTTTTTAGCGTCCCGATCAACATGGTAGATTGCTTGTTCACTTGACTTGTCCTCCTAGCCGCTCGCAGAGCAACTAACTTGTGCCCACTATCTTGATTGCCCTGGGCGCGAACCTCGGAGACTGCGGTGCTTCGCTCACTTTGGCCGTCGACCAACTTGCTTCCGATCCCGATTTTTCGTTGGAAGCAAGAAGCGAGCTCTTGACGACCAAACCCGTAGGTGGACCGAGCGGACAGCCTGATTATCTCAATTCGGCTGCGAAATTTTCCACCTCGCTCTCGCCCGATCAAGTTCACCAGAAACTGATCGACATCGAACAAAGCCATGGCCGCGTTCGCATTCAACGCTGGGGAGCACGGAAGCTTGATCTTGACTTACTTCTCTATGGCCAGCAAATCACCAAGACCCCGCAGCTTACCATCCCTCATCCGCGGATGAGCTTCCGCCGGTTCGTCATGCAGCCGGCGGCCGAAGTCGCCGCTGAGATGCTTCATCCCGAACTGAACGCCACCATCGGGCAGCTTTGGCAACATCTCTCGGACGCGTCTCCGTTGGTCGAGATCGCCGCACTACCAGGCCCAGCGGTCTATCAGTTACTTGCGGCTACCGAAAAAGAACTTAGCGATTCGAAACTCTCGTTCGCCAACGATCTGCTTTCGTATCCCGAATCGCGGAACGAACTGATCGCTTCCCTGCAAACGCTGACCGAGCAGCAGTCGCTTCACGGCAGCCTTCCCCCTGGCTGCCGCGTCCGTATTCTTCCTTGGTGGCACGGGATCGCCGAGGTCCTTACGCAATCGAATCGGGCTGTCCCACCAAGCACCGAGCCAGCACGACTGACGGTCTACTGGAACCGGCCTGAAGCGACCTACGGTGCCGTCGAAGAAGGCTGGTGGACCCACGAAGAAAGAAACGGCCTGCAAGCTCAATTAGCTGAGGCCGTTCGTGGGAACGTTCATGCGCCGCGTCTTTGGTTAGAGGATAACGACCTTGCGTCAGCCGTCACCGAATTGACTGCGGCCATTCAAGCCATCTAGGGGTATGTCTTAGCGCGAGTGATGCTCGGTGAGGAACTTCTCGGCAGCCTCTTTCTTTTCGCTAGGCACCAGAATACGAATGGCCAGGACACCGGCCAGACCGCCTTGATGGTCGTTGTCCAGAATACAGGGAATGCCCTCTTCCTTGATCGCATTTTGAATGATCGTAGCTTCCTCGTGGCTCTGGCACGTACGCACGGCCACAAAATCCATATCTTCCATAAGACCGTAACTCCTACTCTCGATGTCTAACTCAAGTGTTGCGGGCTCCCACAGCTGGGACGCGCTTCATACGGAATTGTAACCTAGTCTTGGCCTGAAGACCCAAACCATTCCAAATGATTCTCTGTCGCGACAGGTTCGACCCCATGGCCAACCGCAAACTGAAAACCGTGATTATCGATGACGACGCCGGAATTGTTCGTTTGGTGAAAACGATTCTTCGCGGGGCCTTCGGCAACGAGCTGGAACTATACGACTTTATCGACGGGCATGAAGCCCAACAATGGATCGGCAACAACTGTTGTGACCTGCTGATCAGTGACATCGAAATGCCGGAAATCAACGGCCAGGACATGCTCATCTTCGCAAAACAGCGCAATGCATGGACCCAGGTTGTTTTCCTGACGGGCCAGTCAAGCTGGATGCACGTGACGCAAGCCGTCGAAAATGGCGCGTCCGACTTCCTGCTCAAGCCGATCCAACGCACGGAACTCTGCAACATCGTCCAGCAGCACATCGAACGTGCCGCTCGCTGGCAGTCGGCCTTGTTTCCTAAGTCAACTGCCTCGGCCGGAGCCTAGTTCAGACTGACCAGGCCACCTAAAACCGAAACGATCGCTACTACCTAACGCACCGAGGGCGATTTTTCTTGCTTGCGCAGAGACATTTGGCTGCGCAGACCTTATCGGTGAGGTAACGTTTCATGGCGAAATTTGAAATGGATTTCGTTTCATGCGCATGTCGTGACGGATGACATACCATGACGCACTCCCCACCAAACGTTGCAGGAAGCGAATTACGTGGTCTGCTGGAAGCCAACATTTGCCGCTCTTTGCGCTGCGGTCTTGCTCATTCAGTTCGCGTCTGGATGCGCGTTCTGTCGCCAAGGTCGCTGGCGTGATCCTCAAATGGTTGCTCCTTGCCCGGAAGCCAACCCGAAATCGCAATATCCCCTTGGTATCTGGTGCAACCCTTGCGACGTCACCGCCATCGATCCGATTGACCTCGACGAGGCCAACTCGCTCGCGAGTGCCGATCTATCGACCGCAGCCACCGGAAGCTTTGTTCAACTGTGTGCCTTCGACGAAGAAGTCGACGCCCCGGAAGCTTACGAGGAAGTCTCGACCAACCTAGGGGAAGCCGTCGTCGGTCGCCCTCTTAAACGCATGTCGAACATGCCCAATCTTTTGAACCACGGCGGCGAACGCATCGAAACGCCGTCAGCCCATCGCCTGGAACCTGAAGCGATCGGCGAGCCCACGAACCTCGGCCCCGAGTTCTTTCAAAGCGAACTGGGCGAAGGGGAAGTCCTTTATATGCCCGGCATGCCGGGCATGGTCGAGCAGTCGGTGCCGGAAACGGAATCGGCCGATATCCAACTTCGACAAGCCGAATCGTATTATGCGATGGCTGTCGATGCCGACCGGCAGGTCGATGAATCGGCAATGAATATGTATCTCGATGCGGCCATCGCAGCCTATCGCTACATGCAAGCAGTTCCGCCTCAACCGAAAACCACCAAGGGTACCGAGCGTGCCTGGCAGGTCTACCATTCGTCGATCGCACGTTTGATGTTCATTGCCGACAAGTCTGGCTACATCGATAAAAAAGTCGGCATCAGGCTGCCAGTTAACGGCGGCTATAAGATCGTCGAGTTCGAATACGTCAACTTCCAACGCACCGCCGACGACTTCGACCGCTGGCATATTGTCGGCGATTATCAATCGAAATACCTTCTCACCAAGCATCGCTCGCCGGGGCTCGGCGTACCTATGGTCTGCATTCGCGAGCAAAAGAAAGCCGACAAATGGTACCCCAAGCAAGTTCCCTTTTCCGTGACCGGCATCCTGCGGCCGGAAGCGGAAATGAATCTTTACGACGCGACCCTCGAAGCCCAGATCCCCGGCGGCACGCATGTCGAACAGGTCGTTGCCAAACTGGAGCTGTACGACCCACGAACCTCTGGCGATGTGGAACTCAACTGCCGCCAGGTTCCACTCGCCAAAGATACCACGGCCCCCTATGCCTATCTGCTCAGCCAAACACGCGGCGAGTCGGATATCGAGGCCTTATATCCTTACAAGGACACCGAGAACGACGGGCTATTCATTCTGGAACCACATCGCAAGGGAAAGATCCCCGTCATCTTTGTCCACGGCCTTTTTTCGGCTCCGTACACATGGGCTGGCATTGCCAACGAAATTGACAGCAACCCTGACTTAGCTTCCCGCTACGAAATTTGGGCGTTTCACTATCCCACTGCCGCACCCTTCCTGGAATCGGCCGACATACTACGAAAGCAGCTCGCTCAGATTATTACGGAAATGGATCCGAGTGGGTTTGACCGAGATCTCCGAAATGCCGTCATGGTGGGGCATAGCATGGGAGGGCTCATTGCCAAGCTGCAAGTCACCGACAGTGGCAATACGCTTTGGGAGCACGCAGCCTTTCAGCCACTGAACACCCTTGATGCTCCGCCGAAGATGCAGCATTACCTGCGCGGTCAGTTTTACTTCACGCATTCGCCCAATGTGGGACGCATTGTCTTTATCGGCACGCCCCACCAAGGCACCACCCATCTCACGATCAAGGCCAGTCACGTTTCCGGAGCACTAGTCCATGGAGGCCCTTGCCTGATCGATGCTCACAAAAAACTAGTCGAAGACAACCCGGCAGCATTTCGTAAAGAATTCCGCAAACGTGTGCCCATCAGTCTCGACCTGACAAGCCCCGAAAGCATGCTGCTCAACGGCATCTATCGCCTGCCAATTCAACCTGACATTCCTCGCCACACCATCCTAGGAAACGGATGGTGGTCGATTCACGATGGACAAAGTGACAGCGTGGTTCCTATCACGAGTGCACGGCTGCCGGCAGTGAATTCGGAAATCATGGTGTCTTCGATGCATACCAATCTCAACCGAAACCCAGGCACGGTTTGCGAAGTTCTGCGGATCCTCCGCGTGCATGGAACACGCCCTGCGTTTGCCCGACAATATGTCCCAATTCGATAGCTGGCCAGTACCACCGGCATTCTCCGTTTCATTCTTAAAACACGCCCACGGAAAATCTGCTTTTCCACTTTCCCCTAGCTCGTGGAATCAATGCGTTAATGTTGATTATTCTCACGCTCTTGTCTGATTTATCCCAATTTGTCGGAAATGCCCCAGGCGGAAATCGCCGTTGAAGCTTTCAACGCGGTCACGCTCACGACTATAATCCATAGGTTCGTCATACGATTGCCTGACCTTAAAGGGGTACTTGGGAAATCTCGAGCAACCTACCTCGCTTCGCACCAGGTGGACTCGCTTTGATTTTCATCGTGAGCACACGCCTTTCCCCATGCCCTTCATGCTGATGCCTCGATTACTTTTCCAACACAGGAACACCATGATTCGACCAATGTGTACGGCAGCCTTGCTGCTGGGTCTTTGCGTTTCGCTGATCTCGTCTTCTTCCGTCGATGCCGCGCAGCTTGAATTGAAGAAGGGGGACAAGATTGTCTACATCGGCAATACGCTGGCCGAACGGATGCAATACTTCCCGCACTTCGAGACCCGTCTTCAGGCTCGCTTTCCGGAATTGAACCTGGTCGTCCGCGACCTTGGCTGGTCGGCCGATGAAGTGACTCTGCGTCCTCGCAGCAAAGACTTCAACGACCACGGTCATAAGCTGGAAGATCACAAGCCAAACGTGATCATGGCCTTCTTTGGCTTCAACGAATCGTTCGCCGGTCAAAAAGGACTCGCCAAGTTCGAGAAGGACCTCGATAAGTTCATCACCGATACCAAGAAGACCAAGTACGACGGCAAGTCTCCGACGCTCGTGCTCGTCTCGCCCATTCCACACGAAGACCTTCACTCGCGAGTTCTGCCAAGCGGCGAAAAGACCAACGAAAACATCGCCGTGTATGCTCAGGCCATGCAAAAGCTGGCCGACAAGCATGACGTCGTGTACGTCGACGTCTTCGCCCCCATGCTCGAACCCATGGCCGGAGAAAGCGATCTGACCATCAACGGCATTCACTTGAACGACGAAGGCTATAAAGTCTTCGGCAAGGCGCTCGACGAAGGCCTCTTCGGTGCTGCTCCGAAATACAAGACCGACCTGGCCACGCTTTACCCGGAAGTGAAAGAGAAGGACCTGCAGTTCTTCTACGATCACCGTGCAGTCAACGGCTTCTACATTTATGGTGGCCGTAAAAATCCGTTCGGCGTGGTGAACTTCCCTGCCGAGTTCGCCAAGTTGCGGAAGATGATCGAAAACCGCGACCAACGTATTTGGAAAGTGGCCAACGGCGAAAGCGTTCCGGAACAAGTCGACGATAGCAACACAGGCGATTTCACCGCCATCGAAACGAACGTCAACCGTCCGGTCGATATCTTCGATCCAGCTGCGGAAGCCAAGACCTTCACATTGCCTGAAGGTTACGAAATCAACTTGTTTGCTTCGGAAGTCGAGTTTCCTGACCTGGAAAACCCGGTCCAGTTGGCATTCGATGCCAAGGGTCGACTTTGGGTAACCACCATGGAAACCTACCCGATGTACCTGCCTGGCACGCCTCCGGACGACAAAGTGTTGATCCTGGAAGATACCGACAGCGACGGCCAAGCCGATAAGCAAATTGTCTTTGCCGATGGCCTGCACATTCCCACCGGTATCGAACTGGGAGACGGAGGCGCTTATGTCGCCCAGCAGCCGAACCTGATGTTCCTGAAAGATACCGACGGCGACGACCAGGCCGACGAGCGAACCCTCGTTCTGCACGGCTTCGACTCGGCCGACTCGCATCACTCGATCAGTACGTTCACTTGGGGCCCCGGCGGTGGGCTTTACTTCCAGGAAGGTACGTTCCACCACTCGCAAGTCGAAACGCCTTACGGTCCGGAACGCCTCGCCAACGCTGGCATCTTCCGTTACGAACCGACGACCGAAAAGCTGGATATCTTTGTCTCTTACCCCTTTGCCAATCCTTGGGGGCACACGTTCGACGACTGGGGTCAGAACCTCGTGGCTGACGCTTCGCCAGGTGCCAACTACTTCGGTACGGCATTCAGCGGCGACGTGGTCTATCCACAGAAGCACGCTCGCATGCAGCAGTTCCTTAAAAAGCAGTGGCGTCCAACCGCCGGTTGCGAAATGGTTTCCAGCCGTAACTTCCCGGAGTCGGCCCAGGGCAACTACCTGTTGAACAACTGCATCGGCTTTCAAGGGATTCTCCAGTACAAAGTGAAGGACGACGGAAGCGGCATCCACGCCGACCCGGTCGACCCACTGTTGGTCTCGAAAGACACCAGCTTCCGTCCGGTTGATATTCAGTTTGGCCCCGATGGCGCACTGTACATTGTCGACTGGTACAACCCACTGGTCGGTCACATGCAGCACTCGCTGCGTGATCCGAAGCGTGACAAGCATCATGGTCGTATTTGGCGGATCAGCTACACCGGCAACGACCTGGTGAAAGCTGCCAAGATCGACGGTGCCTCGGTGCCCCAGCTGCTGGACCTTCTGAAAGAGCCAGAATACCGCACCCGTTACCGCGTTCGTCGCGAGCTTCGCAATAAGGACGCCAAGGAAGTCTCTGAAGCGATCGAAACCTGGATGGCGGAACTCGACAAAAACGATCCGATGTTCAATCACCACTTGCTGGAAGCCTTGTGGGTTAAGCAAAACCTCGACCTGGTCGACGCCGACCTGCTCAAGCGTTTGCTCACCGATGGCGACTTCCGTGCTCGTGCGGCCGCGACCCGCGTGCTGTGCTACTGGCGCGATCGCGTCCCAGGCACGCTTGACCTGCTCGAAGTTCAGGTCAACGACGAAAACCCACGCGTGCGTCTGGAAGCCATCCGTGCTTTAAGCTTCTTTGAAGGCGAAGACGTCCCGCGTGCCCAAGAGATCGCCCTGCAATCGCTTCTTCACGACCAGGACTACTACCTGGAATACACGCTGAAGGAAACTTTGGAAACGCTCGAAAAGCGTGCCAAGCAAGGCTAACTTTTTGGACTACGATAGATGACTAAGGAAGAGTCATCCTCGACTTGGGGATGGCTCTTTCTTTCGAAAGACCGCCTGCCTACCCTCCGGAACTGTTTACGATGTTGATTCGCTATCTACTGCTGGGTTGTCTGATGTCCGCGTGCGTTTTGCTCGCGACTCCCCAAACCGCTTCCGCCCAAGGCGCAACCGACGCCATGGTTCGCTTGCTGCAAAGTGGCAAGCTGCCGGAATCCCGCGTCGGCACGGTCGTCGGCATGATCGCCGAACGCGGCAATGCCGAGAACCTGGGCATCCTCTTTCAGGAAGCCACCAAAAACGACGCCTTCAGCCCAGCCCTGACGCTCGAATCGCTTCAAGCGTTGAAGACCGCCAGCGAGAGCCGCAACCTGATCCCCGCCGGCGACCTTTCCGCCATCAGCACACTGATCGCCAGCGACGATCAGGCCCTGAAGACCCTCGGCATTCAATTGGCAGGCCTCTGGAAAGTCGAAGCCACCGCCGACACACTCGCCTCGCTGGCCCTTAATAACGATCACTCGCTGAAACTACGCCGCCAGGCGATCGTCTCATTAATCGCGACCGGCAGCGACCAAATGGCCGATACCGTCGCCCAGCTGACCCGCGAAGACCAACCGCTGCCGATCCGCTATTTGGGTGTCTCGGCGCTGACCAACATCGATCTTCCTCAGGCAGCCAATGCCGCTGCGAAGGTTCTTTCGGAAGCCGATACGTCGACCGATCCGGCCGACATGATCGACGCATTCCTGGCCGACACCAAGGGCCCCGATGCTTTGGCAGCCGCGCTGCAAGCAAAGGAAATCGACGCCGATGTGGCCAAAATGTGTCTCCGCCAAATGTACTCAGTGGGTCGCTCGGATGCGTCTTTGGTCGACGTGCTAAGCGCTGCCGCCGGTATCGACAACAACCCCGACCCGCTCACTGACGAGCAGTTACAAGCACTGGTCGCACAGGTTTTGGCCAAGGGTGATCCGGCGCGAGGGGAAGTCGTTTTCCGGCGTGCCGACTTGAGTTGCTTCAAGTGCCACGCGATCAGTGGTGCTGGCGGGGCGATCGGTCCCGACCTTAGCCCGGTGGGTGCGACCAGCCCGATCGACTACGTGATCAACTCGATCCTCTTCCCCGAGATGGCCGTCAAGGAAGCGTACATCATGAAGTCGATCGTCGACTTCGACGGCAAGATGCACCAAGGCATCGTCGCCGACGAGAACGAAGACCGCACGATCCTGAAAGATGCCAACGGCAATGAAATCATCATTCCCGCCGACGACATCGACCTCGAAAAGGAAGGGGGCTCGCTCATGCCCAAAGGCCTGGCCAACTTCCTGACTGAGGAGGAATTCCTGGACTTGGTCGCTTACATCGGGGAACTTGGAAAACCAGGCCCCTACGGCATTCGTAGCGAGCCCACCATTCAGCGCTGGCGTGTGCTGAAGGAAGTTCCCGCCTCGCTCCAAGGGGAAGCAAACCCATCGGCCGGCGAGTTTGAATCGCAGATATTGGGCCTCGATGCCGATTCTTGGCTGTCCATGTACGGCAAGGTGAACGGCGACCTACCCCTGTCTGACCTCAGCGAAATCGAAAGTCCGGTCTTGTTTCTTCAAGCCGAAATCGAAGTCGTCGACGGTGGAGATATCGGAGTCGATTTAAACCACCAGGCCGGCGTCACGGTGTGGATCACCGACGACGAGTTCCCGGGCACCGAACCGATCAACACCAGCATCTTGCCTGGTCGACACAAGGTCACCTTCCGCTTGGATACGCGAACCTTCCCCGGCAAAACGTTCCGCGCCGTCGTCACCAAGCCAGCCGGTTCCGACGCCCAGTACACGGTAGTCGGCGGAAGCTAGTTGGGACGTCCCCGCAGGGTACCCAGCGGTGACAGCGCAGCAAACCACGAACAATGTTCCCACATTGCTTGACGTGAAAGACCGTATCGGCGCGATACGGTCTGCTTCGCGTCACTACTGAAACCCCACGCGTTAGATGTCTGCCGCGACGGTCACGGTGGCCCTCGTAAATTCGGCTGCGACGAGAGTTGCGAAGAGTATTTATTAGGCGACATGCTCACGTCTTGGTGGGCATGTCTTTGCTCGACCGGTTTCCGATGCCCACCCGGTCTTAGGGCAGGTACCCTCTTCGCTTGTTCACGCGGACGTGCGCGTAGGATAGAGTGTTTTTTTCTTCGTGGGGATCGCCCGATCGTCGCCCGAGTAGCTGCTCTGGGGCGCAAGCCGTTCGTGCCGTCGCCGTTTCTTAAACAGCGTCTTCAGCCGCTTGACTTCACTGCCTTGCAGGCCGAGTAGCTTGAAGTGAAACGAGACCCACGCAAACGCGCGTTCCATTTCATTGGCCCCGAGCACAACAAGCCCGTCGATGCGCCGGCGGTTGGAACGCGCTGCCCGAGACTGTTTGGCTTGCCCAGCTTTAGGCGGCTGAGGAAGGGGCGGCATCTCGGGGTCAGACGGCTTTTGTGGCGAATGATCGACCGGAATCACCAGTCGTCCCACGACTTCTACGGGGATTTCCACCGTCACTCCGCAGTCCGAGCACCCGAAGTACTGGCCAACGCGCACGACGATCTGCGGAGCGCTCTCTTGCGAGAGCGCACCGTCATCTTTCGATTGTGCGTTGGATGATGACATAGGAAAGCTCGGTAAATTTCGGGGGGCCACGAGGCAGCCGGGTTGGATCGTTCCTGAGCCCTGAAGGGGCCAACAAGTGCTGAAAAGATGTTCTAGCTCGTCCGCTTCCACTTGAATTTAAAGACGTGGAAGGGCACCCCGATGGATCGTCCTCTGAGGTGTGTCACTTTAGTATACAGGCAAGGCACTGCGTGAATGAGAGCGCACGCACATTTTTTTCTAACGAACGTAGCACGCATGTATCGCGGACACTTCATTTTCGTTGTCCGGTATGGAATTCCCTTTATAATGCACGTCGTGCTGATTGATCTGACACAAACCCAACGAAGGCAGAGAAACATGCGAACGGCGCTTTGCACACGAATCATAGCGTGCTTCGTTGTGGTCTTTAGTGTGGTGGCTGCTGGCCGCTGTGCCATGTCGGCAGAGGAACTAAACACAGCAGAGATTCTCGCCGAGGCCAAAGCGTCACTTAAGACGGATCGAGACTCGCTGGGCAAGGCTCGGTTGAAAGGCAGGTTTGAAATCTTCGGCCTGGACGGAAAAGTCGAAAAACGGATGCACACCACCTTTGAATGCTGGGTCTGGGGAGACAAGTTACGCAATAACGGTCTCTGCGATTTCGATAGGTCGACTTTTCCACATGCCCGTTACGACGACGTACGTTCGTTGCTACTGGAAGATGGCTCGCTTTACGTCACCTACTTTAGCCCCCAACTAAAAAGGGTCGGCTGCTAGACACGAATTAAACGGCAGAAGCCTCATTCAAGCATGCTGAGTGATACTTACTACACCGCCTGGTATCACCCATCCACGCTACTGATCTTGCCCTTTAACCCGACCCGCGATGGGCTTGAGTCGATGAAGTTCATTAAGGACGGCAACGGCATTCTCCATGGCACCTATCACCCCAGCAAGAACGTTCGATGCGAAGTAGAACTCGATTCTGGGATCGGCAACCGGCCTATCTCCGCCAATGTTTACGTCAAAGAGCGGGTCGTTCACGAAATCAAGGCCACGTGGAAGGTATGGGGAAATGGTCGGACGATGATCGAGACAATTGCGAACACTTCCCATGGTCAAAACGCCACGTATACCTGGACCTTGACCGAGTTTGATGTCTTGCAGGCCGTGAATCCAAACCAGTTTCAACAAGCTGATCTTGGCGCGCTACAAGGCGCACGCGTGATTGACAAACGAAATCCGAACAACGTTTTAATCAATGGGTTTCCTATTCGCTAGGCTTCCTGCCCCGCGACACGCAAGTCCTCGCAGCGACGGATCTACTCGTCGTCCATTGTGCGGCGGATTCTGCGGACGACGAAGTACTGGATCATGCCTAGGATAACGATCGACATGGTCATGGTGGTGGCGTCGAAGAAATCGACGTAACCCACCGGGCGGAGCGTGGCTCCGATGATCACGTGCATCAGGTAGCCTATCGCGGCCAGGGTCATGGTGTATCCGACCAACCCTTTCTCGTAGAGCGTTGCACTGGCCGCGACCAGCAGCAGATAGATCAGCGACAATGGGCTCGCCGCGCCATGCACCAGAAACAGGAGACCGGTGAGCAGGACGAAGTTCCAGGTCATCCAGGCGTAGATGGCCGTATTGCGTGAGCTTGGTTTCTCGTACATCCGCTGGAAGAACCACGCCGCGGCGGAAAACGCGATCGCGAATAACACAGACGCCACACGAAACCACGGCCGAGCCGAGACCGCTTCTTGAATGATGTAAGAGCTAACTACATGGTACGTAAAGAACAAAATCACGCACGCCAGGGTGCTGGCCAGGCCAGGCTTCCGTCGAGCCCAATAGATAATCCGCTCGCCAATACCCAGCGGCTTGGCGCGTATCGGTTCATGCCGCAGATACGACTGCAGGTCGGCGGCCAGTTCCTTCATACTGCTATACCGAGCCGCCGGCGTTTTGTGCATGCACTTCAGACAAATCGTTTCCAACGCCCGGGGGACGCTCCAATTGAGCTTTCGCGGGGAGACCGGATTGACGGTGCAGATCTGGTCGATGGCCTCTAAGATGTTGCTGGCAACAAAAGGGGGCTTGCCGGTCAGAAGTGCGTATAGGATTGCCCCCAGGCCGTAAATATCGGTGGCCTGATCGACGAGGTGATTCTTGCCGGCGGCCTGTTCCGGGGCCATGTAGCCGGGCGAACCGAGGATCTGGCCCGAGTAGGTCATCTCGGAATTGCCATCCATGCGTTTGGCCAAACCGAAGTCCGTCACGCGGGGGTGCCCATCGGCGTCGATCAAAATGTTCGACGGTTTCAAGTCACGATGCACGATCCCCACCGCGTGGGCATGGGCCATGGCCTGTGCGATCTCGAGAACCAACTCGGCGATCCGTTCCGGCGGCAACCCACCTTCGCGAATGACATCGGCCAGGCTGCGTCCTTCGACATAGCCCATCGAAAAGAAGTGCCGCCCTTGATGGTGCCCGACTTCATAGATGGGGACGATACCGGCGTGCGACAGATTCGCGGCGGCCTCGGCTTCGGCCCGGAAGCGTTGAATTTCCTGAGCCGAAGCAAACTGGCCGGAAAGAATCATCTTCACCGCCACAACACGTTCCGGCGAAAGCTGTCGCGCCTTGAAGACGACGCCCATCCCACCGCGGCCAAGTTCATCGATCAGCTCATACCCTGGCACCGATTCGATCGTATCGGCATTTCTGGCAGAAGTAACGGTCTTGTCGGGGTCAAGGTCGACCGTGGCCGGCGTCAAATCGTCGATGGCCAGATGCATATGCAGCGGCGAAATGTCCAGTGCAGAGCTCTCGTCGTTGGCCAACATTCGCCGGGCTTCGTCATGCAGGTCACCGCGGTCGGTAAAGTGCTCGGCCAGCCACGGCTCACGGTCTTCAGGCGAAAGCTGAATGGCCTTCTCGAAGGCATCGCAAAGTCGCTGGTAGTCGTCCGGTGTCATGCTTTGCGTGGAATTGGTTGGCTGAAAAGTAGGGACTGCGTGTCGCGGGTCGTGAAGCGGGTAACTGGTATTCGACCCGCGATATGCGGGCCCTACCGGAGATTAAGACGCTGTCGAACCATCTTCTAGTTTTGCTGAGAGCCAAGCTTTGGCCATTCGCCAGTCTCCTTTCACGGTCGATACCGAAACATCGAGGGCAGCGGCGGTCTCTTCGACGGTCATCCCGGCGAAGTAGCGCATCTCGATGATCTTGGCGTGCCGCGGATTGAGTTCGGCCAACTCGGTGAGCAGTTCATCAAGCTCGACCAAATCGACGTTATTTTGGGGATCGCCAGCGACAAGCCCTTCTTCTAGCGTAATCCGCTGGGCCCCTTTGCCTCGCTTGGCAGCGTTCTTCGTGCGAGCATGATCAACCAGGATTCGCCGCATGATATTTGAGGCGACCGCGCAGAAATGGGCTTTCCCTTTCCATTCGACCCGGTTCTGATCGACCAGCTTCAGAAACGCTTCATGCACCAAGGCGGTTGCCTGTAGCGTGTGGTCGGCCCGTTCGTTCCGCATGTGCTGATTGGCAATCCCCTTCAACTCTTGATAAAGGATGGGCAACAGCTTATCGGCCGCATCCCGCTTGCCGTCGGAAAGAGATGCCAGCAAACTTTCGACGTCATCGCTCATGAAGTTCCGATTCCTGAAGGGGTAAGGCAGGGGGGGCGACTTGATTCTCCTTGCTTCCACGTCTAGCTTAACAGTCGACGAGGCGGGGGAGAATGCGCTGTGGCGTTTTGTTGGCAAACAGGAATTTGGAAGGATCTCGATGAACCTGGTAATCGTGCATCATCACCTTAATCGGGGCGGCGTGACCCAGGTGATCCTCAATCACCTGCGCGCCCTGCACGAGGCCGGAGCAACCGATATCTTCGATCGAATCGTGGTTCTTTATGGAGGCCGCGCGACCGGTTGGCCCGATCAAGCGGAACCGGCCCTCGAAGGCGTTCAACTCGTCTCGATTCCCAGTATCGACTACGACACCGTCACCGCCGTCGGCGAAGAAGCCCCCTATCGGGCAACGTCGGAAGTCCTCAAAAAGCTGGAACTCGCACCGGAAGAGACTCTGTTGCATGTCCACAACCACACGCTCGGAAAGAATGTGGCGTGGCCCAACGCTTTGGCTCGACTGGCCGAAGCAGGCTATCGCATGCTGCTTCAACTGCACGACTTCGCCGAAGACTTTCGCCCAGACAACTACCGCCGCCAGATCGAGTTCCACGCTGCAAGCGGAACCGGGATGGCTGAGGTCTTCTTTCAAGCCCCCCATGTCCACTATGCGGTGCTGAACTCGCGCGACCGGAGCATTCTCGAAAAGTCCGGCTTCCCTCACGAAAAACTGGCCTGGCTTCCCAACCCGGTGCAACCGTTTCCGATCTTGCCGCACCGAGCCGACGCCCGACACAAGCTGCAAGAGAAATTGAGCGTGAGCCCCAACCAAAAGTACGTTCTGTATCCGGTGCGGGGCATTCGGCGGAAGAACGTGGGGGAATTGGTCCTGTGGTCGGCGTTGGCTCCTCCTGGGACCACCTTCGGGATTACGCTAGTTCCCGAGAATCCGGTCGAGTTGAATCCCTATCAAGCGTGGCAGGCCCTCGCCGAAGAACTTCAGCTTCCTTGCAAGTTTGACGTGGGTGGCGACCAGGGACTCTCCTTCCACGAAAACCTGGCCGCAGCCGATGCGATCATCAATACGAGCGTAGCCGAGGGGTTCGGGCTCGTGTTTCTGGAAGCCTGGCTGACCAACAATTTACTGATCGGGCGCGACCTGCCAGAGATCTCGGCTGACTTCAAAGAAGCGGGGCTCCGCTTAGATAGCCTGGCTGCGAGTCTGTTTATCCCGAAACGCTGTCCGATTACATCTCGCGAAGTCTTCTCAGAACAAGCCTATCGTCAGCGGATGGCCCAGCTGTTCATGCAGGTGCAACAAGACTTCGGGCAAGAGGCCATGGAAGTCGAAGACTTAGCGAAACAACTGGACGAGCGATTGAGCGACGACTGGATCGACTTCGCGCTGCTTACCGTCGAAGCTCAACGGGAAGTCGTTCGTGCGGTCGCTGAGAACCAAGAACTTGCTGAAGCGATCGTGCAAGAAAACGAACACGTGATGCGTCCCCTAACACAAGAGGATGCGAATTTCGATTCGACCATCCAAATCAATTCGCAAATTGTTTTAACGCGGTTCGGACTCAAAGGTACCGGCGAGCGACTTCGTCAGCGGTACGAGCAACTAGCCAGGCAGCAGCCGGGGCCGGTGTCGTCGTTCAGCGGAGCGGATCGGATTCTAAGGCAATTTGTTGAACTGTCCCGCTTTCATCCTGTCCGCCTGGAAGACGCATGAACCGATTCTCGGAAATCTTAAACCGTAACTGTCAGCCGCTCGCACCGATTCCCACCGAGCAGCCGGCGCAGTTAAAGGAACTGCCGGAGATCCGTGCGGTTTTGTTCGATGTGTACGGAACGCTGCTGGTTAGCGGTAGCGGCGATGTGGGCACGGCGATGGAGATGACCAAAGGGGATGCCCTGGAAGCCGCTTGGGAAGCGAGTGGTGTGCAGTGCAAAGTGCCCGCCGAGGAGATGATCGCCCGGTTTTATGAAGTGATCCAAGATGATCACAAAATTGCCACTAAAAGAGGCACTTCTTATCCAGAGGTGGTGATTGAAGAAATTTGGGAAAAAGTTTTTGACGCTCCGATGCGTCTTGGTCAGGTCGAACTTCCGTGCGATTTCGACATGAAATTGTTTGCGTGGGAGTTCGAGACGCGGGTGAACCCGGTGTGGCCGATGCCGGGTTTTCAAGAGGTTCTGCAGTGGTTACACGAGCAGGAGTACACGTTGGGAATTATCAGCAATGCCCAGTACTTCACTCCTAAAATCGTCGAAACGTTCCTGGATTCGCCCCTTGAGGAAAAGGGATTTCGGCCGGAGAACTGTTTTTTCTCGTACGAGCATCGTGTTGCCAAGCCAGGGACGGACCTTTATCAGGCCGCCGCCCAAAGTTTATCCGACCAGGGAATCGAGGCGTGTCATATTTTGTATGTTGGCAATGACATGCTGAATGATATTCAGCCAGCATCGCAAATTGGCATGAAAACTGCACTATTTGCGGGCGATCGTCGTAGTTTACGACTACGGAAGGACGATGCTCGAATGTTGCCAATACAACCTGACGTTACCCTCTTAAGACTTTCTGACATTTTGGCTTGCCTTCCGAGATAATCCAGCATGAACGTACCTGATACCGTAGGGCACAACATTGGCTTCGTAGGAACACGCTTTGCCGGGACCGATGGCGTTTCGCTTGAAGCGGACAAATGGGCCAAGGTTCTTTGGGAGCATAAGCATGTCAGCTATTGGTATGGCGGGAAGATGGATACCGATCCCGACATCACCAGCCTGGTTCCGCATGCCTATTTTGGTCACCCGGATATACAATGGATTAATCGCCGTATCTTCGGTACCACAACCCGTGACCCCGAAGTTACCCGGCGGATATTCGCGCTTGCCGAGTATCTTAAACACACGTTGTACGAATTCACTCGGCGTTTCAATATCGAGGTGATGATCGTGCAAAACGCGCTCTGTATCCCGATGAACGTTCCTCTGGGCGTGGCCATCACCATGTTCATTGCCGAAACGGGTTTCCCGACGATCGCCCACCATCACGACTTTTATTGGGAACGCGATCGCTTCTCGGTCAACGGAATTAATGACCTGCTTAGCATGGCGTTTCCGCCGACACTGCCGTCGATTCAGCATGTCACGATCAACTTGCCAGGCCAGGCAGACCTTTCCCACCGCAAAGGGCAATCGTCGATCCTGGTTCCCAACGTTCTGAATTTCGAAGACCCGCCGATCAACGACGATTACCCGCACTCGTTTAAAGAAGACATCGGTCTTTCGCACGAAGACTTTGTCATTCTGCAGCCAACACGAGTCGTGCCCCGAAAAGGGATCGAGCATGCGATCTCGCTCGTCAATTCGCTCAACAACCCCAAGTACAAACTCGTCGTGACGCACGAGTCTGGCGACGAAGGGGACGAGTACATGCACGCCTTGCAAGAGATGGCCGAACGACAAAACGTCGACATTCGCTTTGTTGCCGATCGTGTCGGGGAAGAGCGTGGCAACGATCGCGAAGGTCGCAAGATATATACCCTCGGCGATTGCTACGCCGCCGCCGACTTCATTAGTTACCCGAGTCTGTACGAAGGCTTCGGCAACGCCTTGATCGAAGCATTTTACTTCAAAAAGCCCATTCTGGTGAATCGTTACTCTATCTTTGTTACCGACATTGAACCCAAGGGCTTTAAGGTCGTCACGATGGATGGCTATCTCACCAAAGATGTGGTGACCCAGGTTCGTAACCTGATGGAAGATGGTGCGTATCGCCAGGAAGTGGTCGAGCACAACTTTGAACTTGGTAAACGATTTTTCAGTTACTCCGTACTCGAACGTAAACTTCGGGCCTTGGTGACCAATTTCACCGGTATGGATGATTTATAAGCCGTGTCGCGCTCGAAGCCCGAAGCGCGGCCGTCTCGGATAGGGAGGTTCCATGATCGGCACGTCAGAACAACACAATACACTTAGTCAGCAGCTGAATCGCATGTACGGCGAAACGGTCGCCGCCGAAGTTCTGCCGCGTCTGCTTGATTTGCTCGAATCTTATTCTGCCAAGATTCCTGAACCCAAACGAACCGGCTGGAACGAAACGGACGTCGTCCTGATCACCTATGCCGATCAGGTCTACGGCCCTGACAAAAGCCCCTTGGCCATCCTCAAGGACTTCCTTGTCCACCACGGCTATCAAGACCTGCTCAATACAGTTCACCTGCTTCCCTTTTTTCCCTACACCTCCGACGACGGTTTCTCGGTGGTCGACTACAAACAGGTCGACCCCAATTCCGGGACGTGGTACGACCTGCACGCGCTGGCCGAGCACTTCGACCTGGCCTTTGACATGGTCGCCAATCACTGCTCGCAAAAGAGCGAGTGGTTCCAGAAGTACCTGCAAGGGGAGAAGCCATACGACGAGTACTTCATTGACGTCGACCCCAGTGTGGACCTCAGTCAGGTTGTGCGTCCACGGGCCCTGCCGCTGCTTTCTCCCTACGAAACGGCCGCCGGCGAAAAGCATGTCTGGACGACCTTCAGCGCCGATCAGGTCGATTTAAACTACGGCAGTCCAGAAGTCTTGCTGGCGATGACCGACGTGCTGCTGTATTACGTTCAAAACGGGTCCCGAATTATCCGCTTGGATGCGATTGCGTTTCTGTGGAAGACGATCGGCACCAATTGCCTGCACCTGGACGAAACCCACGAGGCAGTCAAACTGTGGCGCACCGTCACAGAAATTGTCGCTCCGCACGTGCTGCTGCTGACCGAAACCAATGTGCCGCATGCCGAGAATATCAGTTACTTCGGTTTGGCCGACGAAGCGCACATGGTCTATCAGTTCAGCCTTCCGCCGCTGCTGTTCGATGCGTATTTGAACGAAGATGCGACGACGCTTTCAAAATGGATGGAAACCCTATACGACATCCCTGCCGGCACCACCTACTTCAACTTCACCGCTTCGCACGACGGTATTGGCGTCCGCCCGCTGGAAGGGCTTGTGCCGGAGCAGCGTCTCGACAAACTGGTCCAGGCCACGCGTGAGCGCGGCGGACTGGTAGGCATGCGAACAATGGCCGACGGCTCGCAAAAGCCGTACGAATTGAACATCACCTATGTCGATGCAATGGGCGAACCTGAAGGCTTCGGCCCTGAACATCATGCCCTGCGGTTCCTGGCATCTCAGGCAATCATGCTGGCCATGAAGGGAGTCCCTGGCATCTATTTCCACAGCTTGGTCGGCACCCAGAATCACATTAGCGGCGTCGAGGAAAGTGGGATTCCACGTCGGATCAATCGTCGTAAATTCGAGCGACTTGAATTAGAGAATCAGATCACCGAGCACGAAACGCTGCAGAATCGCATCTTCCATGGTTATCAAAACCTGATTGCCAAGCGGATCGAACAGTCGGCTTTTCATCCGGATGGTCCGAGCGAAGTCTACCATACCGGTAACCCGGCTATATTCGGCTTTAAACGCACTTCACCAGACCGCGATCAAACGATTCTTGTTCTGGCAAACTTAACCGATAAGCTGCAAGGCCTTCCTCTGAGCGACCCCAAACTACATCCGCTCACGTTCGACTTGATCAGCGATCAATACGTGGTTGAGTCGCAGGGCATTACGCTCGATCCTTATCAAATCGTCTGGCTCACCGAACCTGACGGCTAGTGAGCTTGCTTCGAGTTTACAGCACGCCCCTCTCCCCATCTAACGTTCCCGGCCAGGAGACATAAACTTGTCCGACTTCATACAACACGGCCCCATTTCGACCCTGCACGATTTCGGAACACTTGGTTCCGAGCAGCTCGAACGCACGCTCGAAGACGCTACCAGCGAATACCCGATGGGGCTCATCCTGCCGGTCACAGCCAGCGACATGCGGGCCCCGGCGTTCGCGACCATCATGAATGAACTGGAAGGGACGAAGTTCCTCAAGACAATTGTCGTGGTGCTCAATCGAGCCCCAGATGTTGAAGATTACCGAGAGTGTCGAAAACTGACAGCCCAGCTAGGCAACACTTGCCGCGTGCTTTGGAACGACGGTCCCCGAGGTCAGGCTGCATTTCAGCAGCTAACCGACGCTGGCTTCAACGTTTCTGTCCCCGGAAAAGGCCGAGCCGTTTGGACCGCGTTCGGCTACCTACTGGCCGATCCTGAAATCAAAGCGATGGCACTACACGACTGTGACATCGTGAACTACCACCGCGATATGCTGATGCGGTTGTGCTTGCCGATGGCGCATCGCGGTTTCGACTTCGACTTTTGCAAAGCCTATTATGCCCGCGTCACCGACCGCATGCATGGGCGTGTGGTTCGTCTGTTGGTCACACCCCTTTTGCGAAGTCTGATTCGCGTGCTGGGCAACGATGACTTTCTGATCTTCTTGAACAGCTTCCGTTACCCGCTCTCCGGCGAGTTCGCCGTGACCTCAACGCTTGTTCGCGCGAATCGCATTCCCAGCGATTGGGGTTTAGAAGTGGGAACGCTGGCCGAAGTCTTCCGCAACACGGCCCCCAAGCGGATTTGTCAGATTGACCTGGGTCATCCTTACGAGCACAAGCATCAGCCGATCTCGCTGGAAGATGCTAATCGCGGTTTGATGAAGATGACCGCCGACATTTTGCACAGCATCTACCGTACGCTCTCGAGCCGAGGCATTGTCTTTAATATGGGCATCTTCAACACGCTCGAATCGGCCTACCTGCGTGATGCCCAGGATGCAATTCGCCAGTACCATGCCGACGCGGTGATCAATGGTCTAGAGTTCGATCGCCACAGCGAAGAACACACCGTCGAAGGCTTTGCCCGCATGATCACGCAGTGCGGCCAAGAGTTTTTCGAGAACCCGGTCATGGCTCACGAGATGCCAACCTGGACTCGCGTACGAAGCGCCATCGCAGACTTCCCCAACACGCTGCGGCGTTCGGTGGAAGGGGATTCGGCAGAGTACACCTAATCCGGGCCAATCAGCTCGCAAGAAGCAAAAGCGGCCGCGATTTTATCGCGACCGCTTTCGTTTTAAGTTTGCGAACAAAGACTAGTCGTCCAGACGACGAACCTGGATGTCCTTGAACCAGACTCGGCTACCTGGGTCGTGAGCTTGCAGGGCGAAGGTTCCCTTGTCCAGCACACGCGTGAAGTCCTTACCTGCCTCGGCGTCTTCTGGTTCGGTATAGTCGGCAGCGATCTTACCGTTGATCTTGGTCACGATGTGCTTGCCGTCGACCTTGATGTGGTAGTCGAACCACTCACCATCCTTCGCCGGCGAGTCGTCGATGACGTCTTTGACCGAGTAGATACCACCGGTCTTCTTCCGGTCGTGATGGGTGTTGTTCACCTGGGCTTCAAAGCCGTACTTAGGCCAACCCTTGTCTTGAAACTTGGTGTGGAAATAGATCCCACCGTTGCTGTTTTCGTTGGTTTTGACTTTCGCTTTGAATTCAAAGTTCTTGAACGGCTTGTCGTCGCCAACATAGAACAGGTGGCTGCGTTCTCCGACTGCGACGAATGCGCCGTCTTCGATCTTCCACGATTCAGGGTTTTCGCTGATCTTCCAACCATCGAAGGACTTGCCGTCCATCAGCGACTTCCACTCGCCATCGGCGGCGGTCGCGACAGCGGACAACATCAAACAAACCAGGGCACCTGTGGCCAAACGCTTCAACATGAGCTTTCCTTTACGAAGAACGAATGTCTTCTCTTGTGGGGATGGAGTTGTGTTTGTGGGGGGGGACCGACAGATCGAAAGAATCGTCCTACGTCGGCGAGACATGAAAATTATGCCATTGATTTTGGTTGAAACGCTCGACGATGACAAGATTCCGCTCGATTCAGGCGAAGTTTTTATGGATTCATGACGAATTTTCGCTATTTTCTGAGATCTGTAGCGAAGCGCCATTTGCATAAAGTCTCCCCTGTTTTTGCATTTCGACCCAAGTGAGAGAGCATCAATCCAATGAGCACCGCATCCCCCTTGCCGATGAATTGGGAACTGCCTCAGATCTTTCACGAGCGACTGGGGGATGGACCTGGTCGTCAACGTGTCATGCAAGCCGAGGGGCACCTACTGATTGTGACCCACCGCCCACCGCGGCATAACGAGCGAGTTCGGGCGGGTCGCTTCTTCTGGCGCAACCCGGCTGGGGCCCTGCAAAGTAGCGACTTGGGCCAAGGGCCTTCGTCGATGATCAAGCATCTGGAAGAGTACCACGCTGCGATTGCTAAGCTTGAAAAAGCCGAGGCCGATGCCCAGTCGAGCGAAGAGTACTTTCGCGTTATTAGCGAGTTAGGTCCCTTACTACGGGCAACACGAAACCTGCAAAGCACGCTTCAAACAGCGCGTGAACTCTCCGGCAACGATCGGACCATGATCAACTTTCGCGACCGCAGCTACGAGTTAGAGCGTTCAGCCGAATTGCTGTACAACGAGTCTAAGAACGAACTCGACTTCCTGATCGCGCAGCGCACCGAACAGCAAGCGGCCAGCAGTCATCGGATGGCGGTCTCGGCGCATCGCCTGAACATCCTCGCGGCGATGTTCTTTCCCATGGTCACGCTGGCCACGATCTTTGGTTCGTCGTTGAAGCATGGCTGGGAGACGGCCGGGGCACCGCTTCCATTTATTGGCATGTTGATTGTTGGCTTAGCTTTGGGATTCATGCTGAACTGGTTTATCAATGTGCCGGTCGAACCCAAACAAAGAAAACGACACGGAGCCGATGCTAAGATCCCCCGCACGCCATAAGCAATCGAGGGTCCTCCAATTTACATAAGCTGGACTTTGCCACAGAGGACAAGCACTAAGGATCGGCGACTTCTGCCGCTTGATCTTTGGGCGGTTGGCTATGGTCGTGCAGGCCGCCTGGTTCGGCCAGACCAATCAGGTAGGCGACACCAACCCCCAGCAGCATGACCAGCGAGAGCTTGACCTTATCGTGCGAGTGAAACTGCACTTCCGGCAAGATGTCGGCCAGAGAAATACACAGGAAGACCCCCGCCGAGAAACAGAGGGCCATACCGACCATAAATTGTTTGTTCGCATCGAACCCGTTGTAGCCGACATAAAACAACAGGACGCCCAAAGGGCACATCAACGCGTAACCGAGATTGACGATACTGATGGTACTAACTGGCCACTTGCTTTGCCGCATGATGAAGGTAATCGACAACGCATCGAGGGGTTTGTGTAAGAAGATCCCCAGAAAGACGCCCAGCCCTAGCAGTCCCAGGAAGCCTGACTCGTGATGGGCTGCCGCCGAGACACCGGCAGCCAGGGCAATTCCATCTAGCAGCGTGTGCAAAGACAAACCCAAGAAGACGCCTAGCCAGCGCATCCTCGAGTCAGGGGCCTCATGCGAGTGATTGTGCTGCGGGGCGTGTCCTGGATGATCGTGCTCATGATCGCAATGCAAGTGCCCGCCATGCTCGTGATCGCTGGCCGCCGTGCCTGGGTATTCGTTTTCGATAGGAGCGTGTTCATGAAAATGAAACAAACGCATCAAAAAGAACGTGGTGATTAAGCCCACCAGCAAACTGCCCATCGCCCAATCCAACGAATTGCACTCGGCAATCCCATGCGGGAGCATATGCAGAATCCCCACTCCCAACATCAGCCCCCCCACGGCGCTCATCATCATCTGCATGCGGGTATGCGTCAGACGAATGACCACTGGCAGCCACCCTCCCAACAGGGAAGCAGCGATGATCAACAAACAGTAGATCGCCAGCAGAAGCATGGATCTTAATTCCACAACCAAAAGGGCAATCCCCTAGGCGATTACACGCGTTCGGGGGAAACATCTCAGCTTAGACGCCAAGTGGTTAGATGCCAAGTGGTTACAAGGGCTTTGCCCCATCGCTTCGCAACGCTACCATTCAGATAACATCCGTTTTCCTAAACCCCTATCACCGAAGTAGATCCGGATGACGCACTACCCCCAGGACGACTCTCTCAGCAAATTCTCGACGGTTAGCCTACAGGTCGCTGAACTCGATTGTGCGGAAGAAGTGCGGGTCCTTAAGGATGGGCTGGCCAAAAAGCCGGGGATCGAGAAGCTCGACTTCGACGTGATGCGGGGGCGAATGGATGTCCATTACGACGACCAACAGTGGAACGTCCATCGCTTGCTGGAGGCCGTTAGCTCTCTAGGCATGACCGCTCACGAGGTCATCGAGACGCCTCAATCCGAATCCGCTGCAGAGCCGGTCCGGCACAACAACGATCGAGAACGGGCCCTGATTCGCAGTGGTGCATTTCTGCTGGTGGCCGTCGTTATCCAAGTGTGGGAATCAGGCGGAATCGGGGCACTTTTCGGCCATGGCGAAGGTGCGCATACCATTTCGGTGTTGGCGATCCTGCTGTATCTCATTTCCATTTCGTTCGGCATCCGCTGGATCTTCCCTAAGGCGGTCAAAGCGGTCCTGCGGTTTTCTGCCGATATGAACCTCTTGATGACCGTTGCCGTGACCGGTGCGATCATTCTGGGCGAATTCTTCGAAGCGGCCATGGTCACGCTCTTGTTCACGCTGTCCGAGGTCCTCGAACAGCGAAGCGTGACCAAAGCTCGCCGTTCGATTCAATCGCTGATGTCGCTCGCCCCGGATTTGGCACGCGTTAAGACCGAGACCGGCATTGAAGAAGTCGCGACTGATGAGATTGAGAACGGCCAGATTTGCCTCGTCCGTCCTGGCGAACGCATTCCCCTGGACGGAACGGTCGTCCAGGGCCTCTCGGCAATCGACCAGGCGCCGATCACCGGAGAGTCGGTCCCCGTCGAGAAAGAGCCAGGCGACACGGTTTATGCCGGCACCATCAACGGCAGCGGAAGCATCGAGTTCCGCGTGGCAGGCACCTCGGGTTCTACCCTGTTAAACCGGATCGTGCGGCTCATCGATCAGGCCTATCAACGTCGCGCACCGAGCGAACAATGGGTCGATCAGTTTGCCCGATATTATACGCCTACGATGATGCTCTTAGCGGTCGCCGTGATGGTCATTCCCCCGACGATCGTCGGCTGGTCGGCAGAATCCGCAACCGATTGGTTTTACAACGGGCTAGTACTTCTAGTCATTGCTTGCCCATGTGCATTGGTGATCTCGACACCGGTCAGCATTGTTTCTGGCCTCACCGCGGCCGCACGCCATGGTGTGCTGGTCAAAGGAGGTCTCTCGCTCGAGACCGTGGCGAAGGTCAAAGCGGTCGTACTCGATAAGACCGGCACTCTTACCACCGGCATGCCTACCGTGACGACCGTGCAGTGCTTTGGGGACCAAACCAACGACCAGGCCTTGGCCATGGCAGCCGGATTGCAAAACCACAGCACGCACCCCATCGCCAAAGCGATTGTTCACTATGCCAATCAAGATGAAGTTGCTCCGGCCGAATTCGCCCATGTAGAAGAAATCCCCGGGCGTGGCATTTCCGGACAGATCGACGGCCAGCGGATCTGGCTGGGAAGCACTCGCCTGGCCGCCGAACAAGGCGCGGATATCTCCGAACTGGAAGGCATCGCCGCGAAAACGGGTGCTAACGTGGTCGCCTTGGGGCAAGACAACCAACTTCTGGCCGCTTTTCAGCTGCAAGATGAACTGCGAGACACGGCGGGTCGGGCTGTCGAGTCGCTGCACCGCTTGGGCGTCGCGCAAGTCGAGCTGATTTCCGGAGATCGCACCAGCGTGGTCAAAGATGTCGCGGAGAAAGTGGGGGTCGATGCCTGGAAGGCGGAGCAATTGCCTGAGGACAAGATCGAAGCGGTCCTGCGTCTGCGCAACGAGCACCAACTGGTTGCCATGGTTGGAGATGGGATCAACGACGGTCCGGCCTTGGCAGCGGCCGACGTCGGGATTGCCATGGGTGCGATGGGCAGTGATACGGCTATTGAAACGGCCGACATCGCGCTCATGTCGGACGAGATCGAAAAGCTACCGTGGTTGATCGCGCATGGGCGTAGAACGCTGAGTTTGATCCGGCAAAATATCTTCGCAGCCCTGGCGATCAAGGTGATCTTCATCATTCTGACGATGATCGGCTATCCCAATCTATGGCTGGCCATTCTTGCCGATACGGGCGTTTCGTTGGCGGTGATTGCCAATAGCCTGCGATTACTGCGGACTAAAACGTCGTAAACCCTCGCAACTGGGCAGCACCTTTTGCGAGGCCCTTTCGAACGTTACATTGGCGGTTTCAACGCACAACCCAGAGATCCTTACTCGGAGCTTGAATCCCAAATGGCAAAGCTATCGATCGCCGACGTAGACGTTAGTGGCAAGAAAGTCTTGATGCGGGTCGACTTCAATGTCCCGCTCGACGGTGGCAAGATCACGGACGATCGTCGCATCGAAATGGCCCTTCCTTCGATCAAGTCGGTCGTCGATCGCGGCGGCCAGCTGATCTTGATGAGCCACTTGGGCCGCCCCGAACCCGGCGCAGACAACTCGGCGTTCAGCCTGAAGCCAGCAGCGGCTCGTTTGGGCGAACTGCTTAGCAAAGACGTTGCATTCGCTTCCGATACGGTCGGTGACGATGCGGCCGCCAAGGTAGCTGCCCTGACCGATGGTGGTGTTGTCGTGCTCGAAAATCTTCGCTTTGAAAAGGGCGAAAAGAAGGGTGACGCAGACTTCGCTGGCAAGCTCGCGGCCTTCGCCGATATCTACTGCAACGATGCGTTTGGTACCTGTCACCGCACCGATGCTTCGATGCTTGCCGTTCCGGAAGCGATGGGCGACAAGCCCAAGGTAGTCGGCTTCCTGGTCGAAAAGGAAATCACTTACCTTTCCGATGCCATCGGCAATCCCAAGCGACCTTTCGTCGCGATCCTGGGTGGTGCCAAGGTTTCCGACAAGATCATGGTCATCAAGAATCTGCTGGGCATCTGCGACAAGGTGCTCATCGGCGGTGCGATGGCCTATACATTCTCGCTCGCTCAGGGTGGCAAGGTCGGCAAGAGCCTGGTCGAAAAGGACAAGGTCGCACTGGCGAGGGAATTGATCGAGATTGGTGGCGACAAACTCGTTTTGCCCGTCGATACGCATTGTGGCGACGATTTCAGTGGCAGTTGCAATAAAGTAGTTGTCAAATCCGGCGAAATTCCGGACGAATACGAAGGTCTCGACGTTGGCCCAGAAACCGCCAAGCAGTACGCTGAGTTGGTGAAGGATGCCCAAACGGTGGTTTGGAATGGCCCGATGGGTGTCTTCGAGATGCCACCCTTCGACGCCGGTACCAGGGCCGTTGCCGACGCGATCGCCGAGTCGGATGCCATCAGCATCATTGGCGGGGGTGACAGTGCCGCAGCGATCGGTCAGTTTGGCCTGGACGACAAAGTGACCCACGTCTCGACCGGCGGGGGCGCCAGCCTGTCGATGCTGGAAGGTCAGGCTTTTAAGGCCGTCGATGCCCTCGACGACAAATAACGTCGAATAAATCGCAACGATCGAATATCTTAAAGCGGTCCTGGCTTCCAGGGCCGCTTTTTTCATCGACAGGAGTTCCCTATGAATGCCGTAGCTCCCATCCTTCGTTTGCACGAACATCGATTCTGGGTAACCCAAAACCTGCGGGACGCCTGCTGCCAGCTAAGCCCGGAACAACTGAATCAGCCCCACGAAATAGGGCAAGGCACCCTCTGGAAAACGCTTTGCCATCTTTATGCTGCCGAATATGTTTGGCTGGCAGCCCTGCAAGGAACCGACGACGCCGTTGCCCCCGGCGATGTCGCGGGAAAGCTGCCTGGCAACCAAGAAGGGGAGGGGGCGTCGACGTCCCTTGCGGCTTTAGTCGAACGGTGGCAGATACTTGATGGGCTCTGGCGTGCTTATCTCGACGCGATTGCACCAGAAGATCTTGATAAAACCGTCTTCCGTAAGAGCACTAGTAGCTATCAGGGGCAACGCATTGGCTCGACAGCAATGGACGTCTTGCTGCACGTCGCGACGCATGCCCATTACACGACCGCCCAGGCCGTGAACATGCTGCGCCACAGTGGGCTATCCGACATGCCGCAATCGATGTTGATTACGCTCGCTCGCAGCCAATCTGCCACCTAAGCTGAAGACTTACTGCAGAAAGCCCTTCGGAAAAGCATCATGACTAAAGTTATCCTCATCCTGACGATCGCATTTTTCGGGGCCTTGGGTGCGTTAGGTCGCGTCTACGTAGGATCTTTCATCCAAGGCTATGCCCCTGAATTCGATACGGTAAAGTTCCCGATCGGAACCTTAGCCGTCAATGTGCTGGGGTGCCTGATATTCGGCTTTTTCGGTTACCTCGGTCACCACCTTGAAATTCTCCCAGCGTATTGGCGGACGGTTCTTCTTTCCGGGTTCCTGGGATCATTCACCACGTTTTCGACGTTTGGGTTTGAAACGGTCCTGCTCTACGAGAATGCCCCATACGGAAAAGTCATGTTCGCGGCCGCGAATGTCTTGTTAAACGTCACCCTGGGAGTAGGAGCGATCCTTCTTGGGCTGCAATTGGGGCGATTTTGGACGGGAAATTAGTGCTTACGACGCCGTGTGCGATAGGTTTGTTGCGAGCAGATGAAGAATGCGCTAATTGCATTTCAGCCACAATGAGTAGCCGGGGAAGTCGTCTACAATGCACGCTTGAATGCATTGTCCCATCTGTCTTTTAGGAGCGGATGGTTCTACAAACCGGTTGATGGCCGAACGTGCCCATTAACCTAATCCCTACGGTTAGCAATGGCTTTTGGCTCTATGATTTGGGCAAATTCGACGCGTTTGGCCTCGTTTATTTTTGTTGCGGTTCTTTGCTTTGCCGTTACCGGCTGTGGCGGTTGCGGGGGTGATTCGCCGGCGAGCAAACTAGCCAAATTTAAACTTTCTCGTGGTAACAACGAACCTAAACCCGCCCCAGCTAAGAAGCCTGTGGAAAAGCCTGCCCCAGCATCACCGGCCGAAAAAAAGTCGCCTGCTGCGACACCCACTCCCGAGTCCAAGCCTGCTGCGACAACCGCGCCGACACCTGAGGCTAAACCTGCCGAGCAGCCAACGGCACCTCCGACAGAAACAGTTGCGACTCTTCCGGAGACACCTGCCAATCAAATCGCAGGGGCACGTGATCGTTTCGCTATCCTGGAAGGGTTTAAGCTACAGCCAGTTCAAGGAGAGCGAGCTCAAACCAAAGCACGGTCGAAGGCCGTCTTGCACATTCTTGGCAAAGCATTGGCCCAGCAAATCGCAGACAATAGCACGATCCCTGCGTCGGCTCCCACCGACAAGCAAGGGCGTCAATTGCTGAGTTGGCGAGTGCACCTTCTTCCCTACCTCGGCTATGCCGACCTATACAGCAAATTCAATCTCGAAGAGGCGTGGGACAGCCCGCACAATATTAAACTCGCCGCTGAAAAACCTTATGCGTTCATGACACCAGAGATAAACGATGACCGGACGAATTTCGTGCTGTTGACCGGCCCGACATGTGCCGCCCAAGAGCGTCGAGCGAATCCGCTTAGCGCACTCAGCCCACGCGGCCTTCATAATTCGGTCGTCGTTGTTGAAGTCGCCAATCCCGCGAATCGAGTGGTTTGGACCAAACCCGCGGATCTGCCTTTTGATCCCTCAGAACCGTCCCAAGGAATCGCTGGTTGGGCAGACAACCATTTCTGTGCGATTACCGGAGATGGAGTCGTTCACGATTTTCCGGTGATCAGCAACGATCATCTCAATCGCCTTTTCGTGGTCAGCAATCCGATTCAGCTAAGTGAAGTCGCATCAAGCTCTCCGCAAATTCAGCCCCAAGGCACCTCCAATACTAACGCTACATCAGAAATTTCGATGACATCCACGGAGCCCCTAGCGGCTCCCATTTCACGAAATGACTTCGATCCGACTAAATTACCGTTACCATCACATGTTGAAATTGATAGCGCGGCGCTCGAACTGCGGCGCCTATTCCAAAGCGAAGCTCGCGAGGCAGATCAGGACAAGAAGAAAGAAGAGATCGCTAAAAAGCTGCTTCAACACGCTGAATATCTACAGAACGATCCTGCCAAGCAATGCGCGGCGTTGCAGATCGCGTATCGTTTTGCCATCCTGGCCAAGAATCCGGTACTGCTGAAGAACGCGTTCGACAAATTGCAAGAGAGGTTCCAGGTCGACAGCTTCAGCTCAGACCTATACACAGTGCGATTTGGTGCAGAGAACCTGCAAAAGATCCCGGCACACGAGCTACCCGAGTTTCGTGCAGTGGCCAAGTCGATCTTGGAGCGTGCCGAGCAAGAGAATAACTTCCAGGCCATGGACGAGTTGATTCAAATTGGCACCCGTTTCGCGGCAAGTCAAAGCGATCAAAAGAACCTTGCGGAATTAGAGCAGTTGAAGGAACGTCTCAAAGCTTCTCGCAAAGCTTACGATTCCATCCAAGCCCGCTTCCTGTCGTTACAAGTCCCTTCGCTCGACGAAGAGGGCAATCTGATGGTCGGCAAGTTTTGGTGTGTCCATCGCAATCAATGGGACAAGGGCTTCGAGTTTCTGCTTCGCGGCAACGATGTTCGCTTTGAACACCTGGCTGAAACCGAACGCACTTCTCCGATCGACCCACGAATCCAATTCAAGATCGCCGAAGGTTGGTGGGACATCGGGATTTCTAGCCCCCCCGGTGCCGAGCGTAATAAATTCCTCGGACGCGCTGCCCAGTGGTACAAGAAGGCAGACAGTAACATGCAAGATTCGATTGAAAAGGTTACCTCCCAGCAGCGTCTACAAGAATTTGCCCGCCTGACCGGGGTCAAGGAAATCCCCGCGATGAACTAGGCTTGGAATGAACTCTCGCTTATCGCGGTTGTATCGATCAATACGATTGCCGTAACCCAGGTAAACTTATCCGCTTGCTCGTGGCGAAGTCTAGATTGATATCCCTCAGTCCCAGACATCCCTCAGTAAGAATTGGTTTCGTATGGCATCCGGTGGCGGGCACTATGATTGCGTTGTAATTGGCGCAGGGCACAATGGCTTAATTACCGCTGCGTATCTGGCCAAATCCGGCAAAAAAGTCGCCGTGCTCGAACGGCGGCATGTCCTGGGTGGCTGCTCGACCAGTGAGCAGCTGTGGCCCGGCTATAAGGTCTCGACCGCATCTTACGTGGTCAGCCTGCTTCTGCCAGAGATTATCCGCGACCTGAAGCTGAAGCAAAACGGTCTGAAGATTCTGCCGCGCGATCCGGCCTCGTTCACGCCTACCGACGACGGACGGTACTTGCTGCTGGGGCATGATGTCGATTCCAACGCCCAGCAGATCGCCAAGTTCAGCAAGCACGATGCCGAGAATTATCCGAAGTACAACCAATTGTTGGAACGCATTGCGGCGGTCGTCGAACCCATCCTGATGAAGACAGCCCCCGATCCGCTGCCGATGCCTAAAGATTGGCGGAATGTCTCGCTGACCAAACGAATTCGTGATACCTCGCGTCTGTGGAAATTCTACCAGAGCTTTGGCAAGCTCGAGGGAGAAATCCCCGAAGCGATCGAGCTTCTCTCCGGAGCTGCCCGGCCGATCTTGGAACGGTGGTTTGAAAGCGAACCGCTGCGGGCCACCCTCGCGACCGACGCGATCATCGGCGCGTTCGCCTCGATCTCGGCACCTGGCACCGCCTATGTATTGCTGCATCACGTGATGGGGGAAGCAGGCGGCAAAAGGGGCGTGTGGGGGTTCGTCGAAGGAGGCATGGGAGGGATCGCTGCATCGCTTGCCAAGACATGCGAAGAACTGGGGGTAACCATCGTCCGCGAAGCACCTGTCGAAAAAATCCTCAGCAGCGAAAGCAAGATCCAAGGGGTTCAACTCGAAGATGGAACCACTTACGAAGCCAAGGTGGTGGCTTCGAGCGTGGACGCCAATCTGACATTTCGCAAGTTCCTTTCGCCAGACCAGTTGCCGGCAGACTTCCTGCGTGCCATCTCGAACATCGATTACGGTTCCGCTTCGGCCAAAATCAATTTAGCATTGGCCGAACCGCCTCAATTTACAGCCTATCCCGAGTCGGGCCTCAGTCCGATTCATCGCGGGACGATGCATATCTCTCCCACGATGGACTATCTCGAACGGGCCTACGACGACGCCAAGTATGGCAGGGCAAGCGAAGAACCGATCCTCGAAATGACGATGCCCACCTCAGTCGACAAAACAATTGCTCCAGAGGGGAAACATATCCTGTCGATCTTCGTCCAGTACGCGCCCTACCATCTGCGGGATGCCCACTGGGACGATATCAAAGAGTCGTTTGCCGATCGCTGCATTGCCAAGATTGGGCAGTACGCCCCGAACGTACCGGGGGCCGTATTGCATCGCCAGGTGCTCTCGCCGCTGGACCTCGAACGCGTTTACGGGCTGACCGGTGGTAACATCATGCAGGGCGCGATGAACTTCAATCAGCTCTTCGCCATGCGTCCCATTCCAGGCTGGGCCGATCATCGCACGCCGGTGAAGGGGCTCTACTTGTGCGGCGCAGCAAGCCACCCCGGCGGCGGCGTGATGGGAGCATGCGGCAAGAATGCCGCCGTCGAGATTCTACGCGACTACTAACGAACCAGCTCTAAGGTCGTCCAGATACTGGGATCTTCATCGATGGGGAATTGCGTGTTGACGCTCTGGGTCTGCCACCCCAGTTCGCGATCCATCACGGCGTAGAAGAAACCGATTTTGTCATACTCGCTCGGATCGTATCCGGTTAGACTTGTCGCCGGCACGCAGCATTCCAGCAGATAGCCGTCTTTGGTCAAGGTTCCTCGCACCCGTAAATCGCCAGGACGAACGGGGTTTGCATTCTCTCTTGCGCGGTTGATCAGCAGTTGATCCCCGACCGGGTCGCGATAGCTCGGCCCGGCACCGATGGGCAGAAAGGCAAACCGATGACAAAACTTTGTCGCGCGATGCACGGTGTGCGTTGCCCTGGTGTCGATCCAGAGTTGAAAGCCATCGCTTTCGTCGACGCGACTCTCGCGGCACCATACCGGCTGCCGTTTTCCAGAGACAAGCACTGAGAAAGAAACGCCTCGTTCGTTCCACCCACCCCGCACATCGGCAAACTGCTTGCGGCCATCGAGTTCTCCGAACCCGCGCAGCTTGTAGTCCTCGGAATATGCCAGCGGCTTTTGCTGCCAGATCTTCTCGCGGAAATTCAGCGGGACCGAATACTGAAACAGGAAGGATGGTGAGAGAACCGATTTCGCCATGGGCTTTACTATTTCGTCGCTAGTTGAAGTTCCATTTGGCTAACGTGACCGCATGCGGACCTACGCCTCGCGTTTTGTGCCGGTAAAGATGTAATACGGTGTCTTAAACCATAACAGGTAAGGAACCTTGGCGCGGTTCTCTTCCAAGTTGGTGGTTTCAAAGTGCCGCTGCAAATAGGGGACATGATCGCGCGACGGAAAGACATTGTCCGACGCAAACCAAACCGGCCAGAAACTACGTGTGAACCACGGATGACGCTTGAGCGACTCGTCGGGGAATTTACGCGAAACGTAGAAATCGACCACACCGATCGTGCCACCCGGCTTCAAAATCCGTAAAGCATTTTCCATCGCCGCGAACCAATCGGGGATCATCGTCAGCGAGTAAGAGAACGTTACTACGTCGGCGTACCCTTCGTCTGGTGTCCAGGCAGTAGCGTCTGCTTCCACCGTTTTCACGTTGCTCCAACCGCGCTGCTTGATGCGATCGTCGCATACCTTCAAAAGAGACGAAGCCAGATCAACCACATAGGCCTGCTTCAGGTTGCCGATACGATCCGCGATGAACTCGAGATTCGAGCCGGTCCCGCCTCCCATGTCGACCCACACGGCATCTTGCGGTGGCTCGATCGAACGGTACATCTCTTCCCGCCCTTTGAGCAGGCGTTTGCGAAAGTCATCGTACGCGCCGGCCTGACCGCTGTAAAAGCTATCAAGCCGCTGGGCGTGGTTGTCCCCTTTCACCGGCTTCACGGCAAGGTGATACAAGACTTTCAGATCCGAAGCCAGACTCATCCGATGCTCCTCGAGGTGTCCTTTCATTTCCCCTCGCCCCGTGGGGGAGAAGGTTAGGGTGAGGGGGTGAAACGAGAGCCCGTTTCTCATCCCTTTCCCTTGCGAAGTGTGCGGGAACCGGTGTTGTTTAGGCAGCGATATCCGCGATTCGGAACGCCCCGTAGGTGTGCACGCGATCTTTGACGTGAAGCTCTTCAGCCAGTTGCTGGTTATAGGTCAGCAATTCGCCGACCTGCTTCTTCTGACCTTGATGAGTGATCTCGACTTCATCGATAAAATCGGTGTTCAGGCCGCCTGTTCGCCAGATAATGCGGGTATCGTCTTCCCCTTCCATTCGATTGGCAATGGCCTGCCATTCGTTGACCAGGGCGAAGTAAAGTTTGTCGGTCAGCCAGTCTTGATGATCCAACAGCACCAAACGATGAATTGGGTGCCCGTCATGCTTCTCGAGGAAGTGCTGCACCGAATCGGTATGCGTGCTGACCTTGTGCACCAAGCCGTCCTTCAATTTCTGAAAGTTATCTGGCTTGAGATATTCGGGACAGCAATCTTCGGTGTATTGCCCCGTCACGTATACACGCCAGAAGTAGTTGTCCTGGATTGGAAGTTCAGCGAAGACGGCCCGCATGTTGTCTTGCACGAAGTCCACGATACCGTTGGAGTACTGCTTCTCGAGATGCTCGCGTTGGGCACGAGGCACCCCGACCAAGCTCCAGGTGGTGTCCCGGCTCATCGCAAACTTGAGAGGCCCGGTCCACAACTTTCGGTCGATGACCTCAAAGATCTCACGTTGCTCTTCCAGAGTTTTGGCATCCAGCAAATCGAGAACTTGCGGTCGCATTCGCAGGACATTCTCGACATACATGTTCACCACCTTGGCGAACGCTCCGGATGTCCCACGGAAGTAGAAGCTTCGCTTCTTGCGAGGACGGAAGTACTTGATCTTCCGATCCCAATAACTGCGTGACCATTCCGGCAGCGAATTTCGCAGTTTCGACTTGTAGGTGTCCTTGAAGTCGAGCAACTGGCCTTTCCCGAACATGGAGAAGAAGTCTTCATACTCCAAATTCTGGATTCCCGCTTTCTTGAGATCCAAAAGCGCATTTTGCCGTGGATTCATATCGACGGCATAGACATGGTTGGCTCCGGCCAGAACATAATCTAGCGCATTGCAGCCTGCCGACGTGATCACCATCACATTGTGATGGGGTTGAATCTCCAGGGCGACCCGATCTAAGCGAGGGTCTTCCCAGCAGGTATTGTACACTAAGTTGTTACGGTGAACGAAGTTAAAAACACGACCTCGAACCCAGCTAACCAATGCCATTGCGGCCCTCAAAGAACTAGATCAGGCAAGGAAGGGGGAAACCGAGTCGGTAACCCTGCCAATCAATGGAGCACCAGAACCAGCACTCCAAGGTAACTCATTGATTGTAGGGGCTCTGATACCGATCACAAGCCACGGTGCCTCCCATTCCCCCTCCATTTCCTCGCTTCTTACATAAGATTTACCCATTCTCGGGATCCGGACGGGCAATGCTGATGCGTTGGTTAAGTTCCCAAGGAATGTCAGGAAACTTTTGCCATAGAGAACATGGAAAAAGAGGGGGTTATCAATAAACGATCAATCAGGTGGCTCCCATTCAATCCGCGAGGTTAAAACCTCGGCAATGGTCTTAACTTCAGGAATATGGTGCCTAGCACTCTCTTCGCTCAGAAGAGACATCAATTGCCAGAAAGAACTGCTCGCGAGTGAATTTTTGGAAAGCGGCTGCTAGCAATTCAGGGAAATCATCCGACGAGCCGGCCTCGATCACCGCGCCTTCGATTGCCTGGGAAACGCTCTGTCCTTCGGCAAGCCGCGACAGAAGATGGTATTCCCAACACGTAAGAGGCACGCGACGGACGACATAGTCTTGGCGTGACAAAGCGAGCCAACTGGGTGCGGCTTCTGGAATTGCTGCCTGGGCCTCTTGTTTGATGGATGTGATGAAGTCACTGATCGGGAAGGGAAAAGAGTGCAGTCTCAGGCACGGCACCATCTGGAACGTTGCCTCCGCGAACGCTGTCGGCGAGATGCCTTCCAACTGGGCTGGCGACATCACCTCTTGCTGCTCTACGCCTGGCCCATCGAAGATCGCGTCGATGGAACGCTCGGCCACGGCAAGCCCTACCAGAAAGTCTTCAAAGCCTAACTCTTGGATACCTTGGGTCGGACTGGTCTCTTCCAGAAAGTCAGGAAACCGACTCCCCAGTCGATTCAGCGTGTACGACCGCGACGGATACTGTTGCAGGTAGGCGATCGCGAACTGATCGAATAGCTCGTCCCCGACGGTCTTAGCAAACAACGGGTAGATCGACTTCAGACACTCCACTAGGCGGGCATAGTAGGCATGCGCGTACACCTCCAGCCGCTGAATACTGGTCCGCCGGTCGCTGCGGGTCACCACCGATTCGATCTGCGATGAATCGACCGAGATATGCCGTTGTGCATCGGGCGCATCGATCCCTTCGACCACCCCATCCACATTCGTAATCACCGACTGCAACCATTTTTGAAGAACCGGTAAGTTGGTCGCGTTCGGCTTGTTGTCAGTCATCGATCTAGTTCACTTCGTGCTCGATACGATGCGCAGGGTGGGGAACGGCCGCGTGGCTGGCGTCGGTCGATTCTTCGACGACAATCGTTTCCCCCTGGATAAACTTCTTCGCCTTGAGGACCTCGGCATGCAGCGTGGGAAAATCAGGGATATTAGCGTCCCATTCCAAAAGCGTAGAAACACCACCGGTTCGCTCGTGGGCCAAGCGATAGAGTTTCCAAACCGGGTCGATGACATGGCCGTCGTGCGTATCAATGCAGTAGTCGCCCATGTTGGTGTGCCCAGCCAGATGAAACTGAACGATGCTCTCCCAGGGAAGGTTCTCGATGTACTGCACCGGATCGAAGTCGTGATTGACGGCTGAAACGTACACGTTGTTTACATCGAGCAGTAGCCCGCAGCCGGTCTCTATGGTCAGCGCGGTCAGAAACTCCCACTCGCTCATCGTCGATGCGGCGAAGGTGATATAACTGCTGGGATCTTCCAGGATCAGCGGGCGTTCGAGGAAATCTTGCACCTGACGAACACGCTGAGCGACGTGCTGGAGTGTTTCCTCGTTGTAAGGAATCGGCAAGAGGTCGTGCGTGTTTTGGCCGGAAACGCCTGTCCAGCAAACGTGATCCGAAACCCACTTGGCACCAATCGCCTGGGAGAGAGACTTTAGCTTCGCAAGATAATCGAAGTCGAGCGAATCGGTGCTGCCGATCGAGAGAGACACACCGTGCATCACAATCGGGTATCGCTCGGCAATCTGATCCAAGACATACCTGGGCCGGCCCTGCGAGTCGATGAAGTTCTCGGAGATGATCTCGAACCAGTCGACCGCAGGCCAGTGCTTTAAAATATGCGTGAAATGGGGGGCACGCAGTCCGACCCCCAATCCCAAATTTTCGTGGCCAAGCCGCGGCTGTGGCATAATCACTTCTCAGTCTCTTAGGCGAGATCGGCGACTTAAGCAGTCGGTTCCGGAGCAGGGTTCAATTCGACTTCCTTTTCCTTCATGCGCTCTTCAAACAGTTCGCGGGCCTTCTTCCACATGCCACCGGTCATGGGAATACCGCAACCACCTTTGCCGGCACATTCGTTGGCCCCTGGCGTTTTACCGCAGCCACCTTGCCCTTTGCAGTCGTTGTGGCCGCCGCAAATGTGATGCTCGACAGTCGCACAGTTGCCTGCCCCTGCACATTCGTTGGTGCCTTTGGCTCCTTGTCCCTTACATTCGTTCAAACCACGGCAAGCGTGCTTGGCGACAGTGGACGTGTCTCTACCTTCTGCAGGGGAACCGCCGTCTTCTTCGCCGGTCTTAGCAGCGGGCTGAGATCCGCAACCGATCGTTCCGGCTGCCAACATCCCACTCAGGGCCGCAGCAGAAAGCATATGAAAATCGCGGCGGGTGTAATCTTTTTGAGACATTTGCCTGGGTTTCCTGTCCGAAAAGGATCGGGGTGGTGATCGTGTGTAAGGACTAGTCTAACGGATTGAGGAAGCACCGTCTGGTGATCTGGAATACGGTTTAACCGAAAAATTTGACGGTCGTTTTCACGGCATTCGCTAGTTTTTCGACTTCTTCTTGCGTGTTGTACAGATAGAAACTGGCCCGAACACTCGCACTGATCCCCAACTTCTTATGCAGCGGCAGCGTGCAGTGATGCCCCTCACGCACAGCAATCCCACGTCCATCTAGAAATGTGGCGATGTCACTCGCGGCGAGGCCTTCGATCGTAAAGCTAACGATGCCGGCCTTCTTGCTGACGTCTGGCCCGTAGATTTTCAGGCCTGGCACATCGGCCAACAACTGGTGAGCATACGCGGCCAACGCTTGCTCGTGCTGTAAAATGCGAGCCAAGCCGACTTGTTCCAGGTACTCAATCGCGGGAATCATTGCAATCGCATCGGCAATGGGCGGCGTACCGGCTTCAAACTTCGCCGGCAACATGGCAGGCGTGAAATGATCGATCTCAACCGTATCGATCATGCTTCCCCCGCCCAAAAACGGTGGCATTTCTTCCAGCAGCGATTGCTTGCCATACAGCACGCCCACGCCGGACGGCCCCAACATTTTGTGGCCACTGAATGCCACAAAATCGGCATCCCAGCCACCGACGTCGATCGCTTCGTGCGGCACTGCCTGTGCCGCGTCGACCAGAACCTTGGCTCCCACGGCATGCGCTGCCGCAGTGATCTGAGCGACCGGGTTGATGGTCCCCAGTACGTTAGAAACTGCCGCGACTGCGACAATCTTGGTCCGTTCGGTCAAAAGCATCGGAAGCGAATCGAGGTCCAACTGGCCGTCTTCGGTGACCGCGATGGCACGGATCTTCGCTCCGGTTCTCTGGGCCAGTTGATGCCAGGGTACGAGATTGGAGTGGTGCTCCATCTCGGTTACTAGAATCTCGTCGCCTGCGGTGATATTGGCATCCCCCCAACTGCGAGCGACCAGATTGATGCCCATGGTGGTCCCGCTGGTGAAGATCACCTCGTTCTCCGACGATGCCCCCAAAAACCGCTGAACGGCGCGACGTGCCTCTTCGAATAGATCGGTCGACTCTCCGCTCAGACGATGGGCACCTCGATGAACATTCGCGTAATACCTTTGGTAGACATTACTTAAACAGTCGATCACCGACTTAGGGCGTTGGCTGCTGGCACCGTTGTCTAGGTAGACGAGGGGATGCTGTTCTTCGTCAACTTGATGCAGGATAGGGAAATCGGCTCGGATGCGCTTGACATCCAATTGCGATTCCACGTCGAAAGTGGCCATGGACTCGTGATTCTGTTGAGGGGGAAACGACGGCTCGGGTCGCCGTCTATTTTTCGCATACTTTGGTTATTTTATTCCCCTAGACCCAGATCGACAACGAGCGGTTCGGTCTTGTTACTTGAGTCGCCAGAAAGTCTCCCACGGGATCTTCTGTTCTTTACGACACGCCTCGGTCTGTTTCGCGAAGCGAGCCGCGTCTACCGGATAGCCGGCCGTCTCGGCAATTCCGGGTACCTGTTTCGCCCAGTAGGCGTTGATGGCTCGCATCGCGACTTCGCGGTGAAACTTCGCATAAATCGATGCCAGCGCGGTAGGCAGAAACGCCTCCCCCTTCGAGCGGAACTCGACCGACACCTGTGTGGGGCCAATATCACCCATATAGCGGCTTACGCTGCGCGACTCTTCGAGAATCTGCCACCAGGTATCAGGAAAGAAATGCTGTAAGAGCCCTGCGTAGTAGTCTCTCCCGCCATGTTTGTCGCACACAATCCGCACAGCCTGGGGTGACGCGGTTTGCATGTCTTTCAGCAGTCGCCGCACTAGACCAAGCGAGGCGTGCGAGAGGACCGTGCTCTTGTTGCCAATTCTGGCGAGACGTTCGTTGTAAGTCTTCTCAGTCAGAAATACGCTCCGAACATGGGCCAGCGACACGCCGCTTGCCTGACAAGCATGCGTGAACTGCGATGTTCGCTCAGCCACCATTTCGACCGTAGCGTGTGTCGGACAGGCATGCTCCCAGCCTAAATACCAAGGGGCTAAGTCTTGAGGGACGGCGTCGCCCAGGTCTGGCTCACAGCATCCTTGCCAGATGGGATGGATATGCGGTAGATGACTGCCGGTCGCCAGAACGGCTTCTTCCAGTAGTGAAAGATCGTCTCGCTTGCCGTACACCACCTTAGAATCAGCAATCGCCAGATGCTTGCGCGATGGCTTGCGCGAAACGGCTTCTTTCAGCAGATCGTAGAGTTCAAGACTTGCCAGGTCTGCGTGGCGGTCGCCGACATTCCAGACGGTGCCACCGATGACCAGTGGCCCCAGATTTGGGCCATATCCGGCTTCATCGATTCCAATCAGATATGCCACGCTTATTGCCGCTTGCGAGAGAACTCTGTTTGTTTCAACTCGCTAGGTTCTAAGCAGATTTATCGAAATTGCAAGAGACCGAACTCCGCAGGCCCCATTTCATACAGGGCACTTGAAGGCCAAGCTTCGGTTCCTTCGCTAACCATCACGCGTTGCACGGCCATCCCCCAGGTATCGCCTGGTTGGAGCAATTGGCCAGACAATTCACGGAAAGGTATGGCCGCTTCAATCGTCCAGGTCGATTCATCCTGATCGGCGGCAACATACCAGTTGGGGTTCCACGTCAGATTGCCAGAAAGCGAATCGGCCGTCCTTCCTCGGTAGTCAACCGACAAGCAATACGAGGTGGCATAGTCGCGATCGAGATCGAGATAAATACGAACACGATCACTCGAGGTGAGGTCTGCGTCACGCTCGCGTGGCCGCTCTCCAGGAGCTTCGTAGTGGAAGTTTTTCGACTTCATGCACCGAATCGCGAGATACAAATAATCTTCATCAAAGCCCACAATCATTGCGGCCGGCGGTGCCCCCGCTTCAGGTGATAGAGTGCCTGCCTGGAAATCGACCGGCTTGCCCGTTTGCCAAACACGATCATTCAAACGGCCATCGAGGACCGGCTTCGAGTCTTCGTAGTTAGCCGCCACGATTGGGGCATCGACCTGACTATTGCCACGCCCTAAAACAAGCTCCCATTGAGCGCGTCGACACCAGGCGTTTTCTTGTCCCAGGTTCAACAAACGTCGAATGTAGGATTCTCCCTGGCGAGAATGGCCTTGCTCGGCATGCAATCGTTCTAACAGAAATGCCAAAGAAGGATCGGCCAAAACATGGGGCATGTTTTGGTTCAATTCAGCGATCAACTTCGCGGCACGTTCCGGCGATTTGGTTGGACTTTTGTAGTTGGTAGGGTCGTTGAACGAAACGGTTGCGATCTCGCTGGCATCGGATGTCTCTTCCTCTGCATTCATTTCCTTGGGTGCCGTCGGAGCAGCGAATTCAACCGAGTCGCGGTTAAGAAACTGCATTTCGCTGCTCGCGTAATAGGCTAGTAGCCACGCGGCGGAACGCTCGGCAAGGACGTGGGTGGGAAACTTGCGAACAATCTGATGATGCATATCAGCGGACAGAGTCAAGTTGCCATTCTCGTTGGCCTTTTCTGCCAGGTGCGAAAGAACTTCCACGCTGCGTGCCGGCGGCAAGTCTTCCGACAGCTTAAGCATCTGCCCTAAAAGCAATGCTCCCCGCTGCTCGTCCTTGGCGGAATGGTTGATCATCTCGAACATATTCCGCCGCTTCTGAGCTGCCCTTTGAAGCTGCGCCAAATCGACCAGCGACATTTGCTGAGGTGGTCGCCGGGCCCCTTTACCAGCAGGGACCGAAAGCCCCGTAAAGATGTCACTCAAGCGGCCTTCGAGAAGGCCTGACGAACGTAAAACCTTCATTTCCAACGTGGAAGGTGAACTGCTCAGCTTGCCCGTTGCAACGCCTCGTGACACGCCAGCATGTTCCGATAAAGACATGGCGAGCTGCGGCGAGATCTGCGTCGTATTCAAGGTGATCGAGCCGTTTTGACCTTCCGGCACCACACTGCAGACTCGGGCAACCTTCCACGGTGCGAGCCCCAGTTCGGCTTGTTGTTCGGGGAAGCTATCGGCGTCGCCAGCTTTCTCCACGGCACGAAGCACGAGTTGGTTGACCATGTAGGCCAAAGGATCTTTACCGGTCGGATCGGCATAGTCGGTCAGCACCACGGTGGGTTTCCATTGGCGAATGCGTTGGACCAGGTAGCTTTCTGCGGCAGCGAGCCCCTGACCGTCGTTGGCGGCGTCCCAGGTCTTGGCCATTTGATCGCCGGTCAACTTAAGTTGCACGTCATGGGCCGGAAACTGCCAGGCCGTGTGACCGAAGTTCGCTCCGCTATGCAACAGAGCGTCTCTTAAAGGGGGACGTGGTTTTCCAGTTTGCGGCATAGGACGATTGATTACTTCCATACCAGTCAAATAGCCCTGCGAACCAGCGTGATGACTCACCAGTTCATAAGGAATGATCGACGAGTCGTGAAAGATTCCTAACAGCGCCAACCGCTGGCCCCCTTGCCGCTGCACGCTCCATGTTTGACCTCCATCCTTGGTATGCAAAATGGTTCCTAGTGAGCCGACGGCCCAACCGGTCGTTTCGCTGCGAAAGAAGATCGCGCGAATGGTTGCCGTAGTGGGCAGCTTCTGCGTGGTGAACGATTGCCCGCCGTTGCTTGAGTGCAGCACAAAACTGCCTGGGTCGCCGGCGATCCAGACCTGTTTTCCCAGACGCTCGACGGCGTGAAAGTCGACCTGTCGATCGGTTTGCTGTAGCGGTCCCGGGGCGACAACTTCCCACGAAGTCCCCGCGTTGGTCGAATTGAGAATAAGTCCCCCTTCGCCTACGACGGTTGCGTCTTTGGCACCTGCGACGACGATATCCTGCATATCTCTTAGCGGATCGACCAGAATCGTGGGCTTACGAATGCCGCCGCGATCGGCCAGCGAGAGATTACCACTGACGCCTGCCAGCAAGAGTTCACCACCAGGCAACACGGCAAACTTTTCAAAGCGAGTGTTCTGAGTGCCGGGCAAGCTTCGCCAACTGCGGCCACCATCGTTGGTTTCAAACATTCCGGTGGGAAACATGTGCGAACCATGACCCACGGCCCAGCCATGCCGAGTATCTTCAAATCGCACACCGGTCAACTTGGGCAACGACTGCTCTGGCATCGCGTTCCATGACATGCCACCATCGCTGGTCGTGAGCACAACGCCACGTGTCTGGGTGCTGTAAGGCTGCTGATAGCCGCCCACGGCCCAACCGTGCCGCGAATCGGTGAAGTAGACACTTGCGAGATGGGCATCGGTGCCTGAGGGAATCTGCTTCCACTCAAGTCCCCCGTTATCGGTGTGCCAGATGGCACCGTGGTCGCCGACGGCAAGACCGTGCCGATCATCTACGAAGGTCACGTCGTTTAGCTGAGCATCCAAGTACCAGGTACCCGGCACCTCGGCCTGGGCCGGAGATGCTAGCACCGTCAGGCATGTCAACAATAACGCGTTAGGCAGAAGTCGACCTAAGGCTGGAATGAGTCCGTTCATTCGCGAAACCACGATGATATCAGAGGGGAGAAGCGTACGAGAGTTTGGACGGAATCTTAGAAGAATTCGCACAATCGTGCCAATCCGGTTCGTCCGACTTTAGAGAATTCGTGCGAACCAAATCGAGAAAATTGCGATAAACAATAGATAGGATCCATACTTTCCTGGGGGAGACACCCATGCCGCTGCAAAACTGGAGAACTTTGCCTCTGATGGTTTGCGGCATTTGCTTGCTGTTGCCATCGCTGCTATCAGCCGCACCCCAGGCCGACTTCGAGAAGATTCTTTCCCCCATTTTGGAAGATGCCGTCCATCGGTCGCTTCCCTCGTCTTTCAAAGACGAATCGGACTGGGGGCGCACTCACGAGTTCACCAAGCGGCTAAAAGTCCGCGGCAAATGGCATAGCTTGAAGCTCGAACGCGTTCGCGAAGCTCAGAACCATGGCGACTGGGTTCGCTATCTGGGGCATATTGAAGCCCCGAATCAGCATGTCCGGATTTGGATTGAAGAATTGAACGTGGGCCCCATGCGTTCGACCTGCCAGATTCATGCCCGAGTCGAGTTTCAGGGTGAGGCCGAATTTCAACAATGGGTCCGCGATGTGCGTCTGCTCGGCGTGAGTGTTGTCGCTGAAGCGACTGTGAAGATTCGTCTCGATGTCCAACTTGACAGCAAATGGGACATGTCGACGTTCGTATCGACGGCCGAATTGACGCCCACGGTCACCGGCGGTGCGATCGAACTCGAGCGGTTCTACGTCCACCGCATCGGCAAAGCTCACGGCGAAGTTGCCGAGCAAATCGGCGAACAACTCGAAGGTAAACTCGCTAAGAAGCTCTCTGGCAAGGAGGAAAAGCTCGTTCGTGAAGCGAATAAAGCAATTGCCAAAGAGCTGGAAAACGGCACCGTTAAGCTCGACCTGCTCGACTATCTCAAGAAGCAGTTGTTGAACTAGGGTCAAGCCCGTTTGAGCGGTAAGCGCACTTGCGAAATAATAAGAGGGTATCCTACTATTCCGCGAGAACCCCATGTTTGACCCGCTTGCTTGGATTCCCGAACAACTTGATCTCCTTCAAGCGATGGAGCGTCGACGTGCCATTCACGTTCGCTCAACCGCACAAGGAGCAACCGTTTCGTGGAAAGAAACCAAACTCATTAACTTCGGTAGCAACGATTACCTCGATCTGGCTGCAGATGCTCGCTTAGGCGATGCGGCCCGGGAAGCCATCACCGCAGAAGGATGGGGAAGTGGCGCCAGCCCGCTCATCACCGGCCGAGGAAACGACCAGGCCCGGCTCGAAGCTGAACTGGCCCAGTTTGAAGGGACCCAGGCCTCTCTGGTATTTTCGAGCGGCTTTGCTGCAAACGCCGGAACGATCGACGCGCTCACCGATCGAGGCGACGTCATCCTTAGCGACGAAAAGAATCATGCCAGTATCATCGACGGCACTCGGCTTTCCAAAGCGACTGTGCGCGTTTATCCCCATCGCGATGTCGACTACCTGGAAAACCTGTTGAAACAGTGCGGGACATTTCGGCGGCGATTGATCGTGACCGATACGCTCTTCAGCATGGACGGCACGATTGCCCCGCTGCCAGAGTTGGTCGACCTGGCCGAACAATACGACGCGATGCTAATGGTCGACGAGGCCCACGCTACCGGCGTATTCGGCGAGCAAGGGCATGGTCTCTGCGAACATTTCGGCATCGAAGATCGCGTGCCGGTGCGCGTCGGGACGTTCAGCAAGGCCTTAGGGGGACACGGCGGCTTTGTCGTCGGCAGCCAAACGCTCATCGACTATCTGGTGAATCGCTCTCGGCCATATATCTTCTCCACGGCGGCCCCGGCGGCCAATGCCGCGGCGATGCTTGCCGCACTTCAAATCGTGCAGAAGGAACCCCAGCGTCGTCAGACGTTGATGGCAAGTGCCAAGTTTTTAAGAGACGCGCTGCGTAAACAAGGGTGGGGGCTGGGGGATTGTCGTAGTCAGATCATTCCGGTGATCGTCGGGACGGAAGCCTTGGCGATGCAGCTTTCCGCCAAGCTGTTCGACAGGGGCATGCTGGTCCCTGGGATTCGACCTCCATCAGTAGCTGACGGAGAGTGTCTGCTGCGGATCAGTCTTTCCTCAGGACACACGCGGCAGCACCTGGACACGTTGGTGGAAGCACTGGAAGAACTTCGTTTCTAAGCTTCCGACATTGGCGACGAATAACTGCGTGTTATCATTTCGATAGGCGACCACCCCCTTTCAACATGGATTAGAACCATTCAAGTTTTTGCCATACTGCTTGCTCTCTTTGTTACCGTTCCCTTAGTGGAACTCACCTTGCTACTGTGGCTGGCCCAGTACGAAGGGTGGTTGGTGACTTTGGGCATCGTACTGTTCACTGGCATCCTGGGAACGCTTTTGGCACGCAGCCAAGGGTTTTCGACCTGGCAGAAGATTCAATCGCAGCTAGCAACGGGACAGATGCCTGGCAGCGCGATGGCCGATGCGGCGATGATCTTCGCGGCAGGAGCCATGCTGATGACGCCAGGCCTGCTAACCGATGCGTTGGGTTTCTCCCTGCTGATTCCCCCTTGTCGCGAGTGGATGAAGAAACGCTTTCTGGCCTGGGCCAAGTCGAAGTTTAATATCCAAGCCACCACCACCGTGGACGGAGAGACCCGCACCTACTCTAGTTCGCCAGAGAAATCGGAGATTGTCGATTCCTATGTCGTTTCCGAACCGAAACAGCACAAGGCGTTGGAAGACTAGAAGTCCTCTCAAGAAAGTAAAAATGGCTATCCTGCGAAGCCGCCGGATAGCCATTTTATAGTGTTTAGTCGTAGCGTTAACGTGGGCGACGCGGTGGCAATTCTTCCGCCATGTGCTCGGAAATCTTGCTCTTGCTGGGGCGATAGGTTGTGTCCTTCGCCACCGCCGGGTGCGGATTTCGCTTGACGGCCGTTTCCAGCGCCCCGACCTCTTCCGGCGAGACAATCATCTGCCAGTAGATTTCGGTCCCTCGTGGAATCTCGGCCAGACCCAGGACCGAAATCTGCGGGAAGTGAGGCGATAGGATTTGCCACAGGCGATTTCGCAGGTCCGATGAAACAATGACCGCGACCGGCCGCTGCTGATCGTCCAGTCGTTGGAACGCTTCCCGTAAAACTTCGACAAGCCGTTCCATCCAGCCGCGAACGTGCCGACCGGCGTCTTCATCGGTCATTTGCAACAGGGGGGCTTCCAAGTCCCGGTCGATCCCGATGGCATGGACTTTCCCGTCGGTATCGATATACCGCTGAACGAGTTGCCGACCCAACCGGACGCGAACCATGGCGACGAGCGATTCGATCTCTTGATTGCGGTGGCCGTGCAAAGCAAGAATCTCGACGATTCGCGAGAAGTTCTTGATCGATTCGCCTTCTTCCAATAATCGCCGCAAAACGGCGTGCAGCAGGGACACTGTCATCGGGCTCGAGCGGACTTCGTCGAACTCGCCTGGGCTGCGATCTCGGAGCCGTTCGAGCATTTCACGAACGTCTCCCAACGTGAGAATCTCGTGGGCTTGTCGCCGCAAAGTTTCCTGGAGATGCGTGATCACCAGCATGGAAGGATCAATCACCAGGTACCCTAGTTGTTCCGCTTCCTGCTGCTGATCAGAGGTAATCCAAATGCCTGGTCCGCCAAAGGTTGGATCCGTTCCACGGACGCCCTGTAGAGTTCCACTGGAGGTTCCCATGTCGAGGGCCAGATACTGGCCAGGACCAAGTCGGCCACGTGCGACCTCGTATTGATCGATGAGAATTCGGTATTCCTGATCGCCTAAATCGAGCGAATCCCGAAGCCGCAGACGCGGAATGACAATCCCCATTGAATCGGCCAAATGGCAGCGAATCGCCGAGGTCCTCTGCATGATATCGGTCGACTCGGGATGAGCGAGCTTGACCAGTTTCTGCCCTAATTCCAGGGTCAAACGGTCGACTTCGAGAAATGCATCCCAGGGCTCCTGGGATGACTCCGGTGCTGAAGCGATTTCACTCTCGACGATCGGTACTGGCAAGTCTGCATGAAATTCCGGCAGCACCGGAACGTCCATCAAGTCATCATCCGCACAGCGTATCGCGACAATATGATGAAAATGGACCAGGGCTTCCGAGCCATCTGCATGGGGTCCATCTTCGCCAAAATCCGATACGGAGCTAGACCAAGGGCTATCCTCCGACTCTTGCGAAGTCGAGGCATTAATTAGACGGACGCAGTCTTCGTAAACTGCGGCCAATTCTCCACGTAAGCGAACGTGGCCAAATGTCGATACATAAACATCCCTGCCGATGTAACGAGCCAGAATCGACGCATAATCCATTGAGAACCTTTCGTCTCAAAAGGTGCACGACTTGGATCTCGCAACCATCCGCGAAACCGCTTCCATGTTATGCTCGATTGTAGGCATTGCCCCCAATTGGCGGCAACTCAAAGAACAGAGTTTTTCGATCTTTGCGGTGTCCACCTGGGTAAACTATCCGGAGCGGCAAATTTCTGGCGAAGGTTCCGCAAAGTTTCTCGCAAGTACACGTTACGTCATTCGTGCAAAAGTTCTAAGTACTAAAACGTGACGAACCGGAGAAACAGGGACATGTCCTGTAGGATATACTTCAATAAAGCACGGAAATACTTCGAGATGAACCAGTTCGTTCCGCTCGCTTTTTCGCTTAAAATTTGATTACGAGGAAAAAGCGGGCTTTTCTCAAGCTGGCACCTCGGTCACAATCCAGCAAAGCAATGGAATGTGACCAACAGGGACGCAAAGTAGCCCTTCGACTCGGCATTTCACTTCACGCGTGCCCATGGTCCCGTGCAAACGGAGAACGCATGATTGTTCAGTCGGTGCAGACGCAGTTGAAGCTTTTTGTTCTCGACACCAACGTTATCTTGCACGACGCAAGATCGTTCCAAAACTTTGAGGAGCACGATGTGGCCTTGCCCATCACCGTCCTCGAAGAGCTGGATCGGTTTAAAAAAGGTAACGAGGACATTAATTTCCAGGCCCGCGAGTTCCTTCGCCAGATCGACCAAATGACCGGCGATCTTCTCTCGGAAGAAGGAGCACCTCTCGGCGAAAACCAAGGTCGCCTTAGGGTCATCTTTACAAATCAGCTCGATGCTCGCCTGCATCAAGTCTTTCTCCATGATTCGCCTGACAATCGCATTTTAAATACGGCCTTGCATCTGCAGCGTAACGCCAACGATCGCCGTGTCATCCTGATTACTAAGGACGTAAACCTTCGCATGAAGGCCAAGAGCCTGGGCATTCAGTCGCAAGACTACGTCAACGACAAAATCGAAAGCTTCGATAGCCTTTACTCAGGCCGTCGAACTCTTGAGAACATTACCACCGAACAGATTGACCGCTTCTACCAAGACTCAGGCCACGTTCAGCTGGAAGACTTTCCGGAAGTATGCGACCCGATCGCGAACGAAAACTTTGTTCTCAGAAACGGCTCGAAGTCCGTTCTCGCGACCTTCAACGGTGAAGAACAAGCCCTGCGACGAATTGAAAAATACAGCCCCTACGGCATCAAGCCACGCAACGCCGAACAGGTCTTTGCCATCAAAGCGTTGATGGACGACAACATCAAGCTGGTCACCCTGGCCGGCAAAGCAGGTACCGGTAAGACGCTGCTGGCGTTGTCCTCAGCTCTGGCTTGCTCGTCCGCGTATCGTCAGATTTTGTTGGCTCGCCCGGTGGTTCCACTTTCCAACCGAGACCTGGGTTACTTGCCTGGCGATATCTCGGCGAAGATGGATCCGTACATGCAACCGCTGTTCGATAACCTCTCGGTAATCCGACATCAATTCAACGATACCGACAAAGAGGCCCAGCGTATCAACCGCATGCTGGAGCAGGAAAAGCTGGTCATCACGCCGCTGGCTTACATCCGCGGGCGCAGCTTGCAGCGGATGTACATGATTGTTGACGAAGCCCAGAACCTGACCCCGCACGAGGTGAAAACCATCATCACCCGCGCCGGCGAAGGAACCAAGGTCGTCTTCACAGGCGACATCAACCAAATCGATCATCCGTATCTGGATAGCCTGTCCAACGGACTGTCGTACATGATCAACCGCATGAAAGGCCAAGAGCTATACGCCCATATCTCGCTCGAGAAGGGCGAACGGTCGGAATTGGCCGATATTGCCAGCGAGCTGCTATAAAGCGATTTACGAATCACGAAGTTCACTCAAATGCCCACGCCCAGCGTGGGCATTTTTCGTTACCAACCCAAAGACCGCCTTCAGAAACCCTGGCAACAGCGAGAAGAATTTCAGGCGAGTTGAAACTCCAGTCCTTCCAATCGTGCCGGGGCGGCGATTAAGGAGCGGTCGCGGTCGCGATCAGTGTATCTGTCTGGTTAAGCCCTGCGAGCATCTCTCCGTAGGCGGCCTCGAGCGTTGGAGTTCGCAGCTGACTCCACTTGAGGTGGCCGCTAGCCTTTCCTTTAGCCAACCAGTGCAGGTGATTGGCTAGCGGATAACGCTGGAAGCCTTTTATCGAAATCTCCGCAAAGCCCGCTCTTTCTAAAAACATCCTTAGGCTGTTTCGAGTGTGCAAAATCAGATGCTCACTCCAGAAAGTAATGCTCACTCCAGAAAGTAAAAGACTTAAACTCTTCCAGATCTAGAAAGGAAATGAGAAAGTCCTCGGCGTGCGGAACTTCAATCACGATCTTTCCACCTGCCGACATCTTGTTTCGCAATGTCGTCGCAGTGCCGATTGGGTCGATTAAGTGTTCAAATACATGAAATAAGGTGACGACCTCGATATCGTCATGGGGCACCTCTTCCACAGAACCGTACACGTCATATCCAGATTCCGCGATGCTCTGCCGCCCTTCTTCTTGAGGCTCGACTGCGATTGTTTCTGATGCAAGCGGCGAGAAAGCATCTAAAACGGCCCCAGCGCCAGCCCCTACGTCCATCCATTTCTTATTGGCAACGACGCTTCCAAATTGTTGAAACCGCCGTTGAGTATCTTCGGACTTCGCTGCGATGGTCGCCTTTCTTTCCAAGGCACCCCAGAAGCTGAAATTATCGTTACCTTCGTAGTAAGAGATATCCATGTGATCGGATCGCGATAAAAAAATCACGCCCGACTTTTGGCACTTCAAGACAGCGACATCCTCACGATCTCGAACTCTTGGATGAAAGGGGACAATCGAGTCAGGATCGCTTATGCCCAAGTCATACAGTAACGATGCAATGCGATTTTCCATTCGTGTTCTAACCTAATAGTCTTGGGACATAGGATGATTCTGGATGTCTAACCGGCGATAGATGCTTGGGATCAGATTTGCTCTCACGAACACGCAATGATGATGAAAGCTCCTAGCAAACGCGGCCGGTCATCGATCTGGACTTCGAAAGCCGTTTCTTCAGCATGACATCCGCTTTCCTTGAGCAATCGCCGATCTTCCTCAGCGTCGAATGATTCGGCAATCTCTTGAGAAAAGCGTGGAATAAAACTTCCACGTCAACGGTTTGTTCAGCTAAGCCCAGGTGATCATATTCTTCGGCTTGTGGCTTTCGCCAGCTAGTTTAGTGACAAGCGATTGGTTCGGGAAGCCTGGTTTAAAGCCGTTCCGAGAACCAAGCTTCCGGCAAGCTACACCGAGATTACAATTGAATAAATCCGAATCAGATCTGAATTGAACGGTAAAATTCAAAAAAAGTAAATTGACTTTGCCGAGGCTGGAAGCGTCCAATCGAACCGTCGATATCGATCGCAGACGTCTGGAAAAACAGAAGCTCCCGTGCTCTAAAGTGCTTTCCATCCGCCGTTAAATATGGCAACTTAGCAGCTATAAATTCCCACCTTCTTTCCGCAAGAGATCCCGCCAATGACCGCGTTTCACCTTTTGACCGCCCTTTGCGCCCTCACGTTCCTGTCTTCGACTGCCAGAGCCCAGGCCATTCCTAAAGACAACAACGTTTCCCACAGTTTTGAGCGTCTCGGCCAGCAAGTCACTCCGGCTCAGATGTATAACGCCACCACAGTTCAAGAGCACGAGGCCTGGCGAGCGAATATGCATACCACGGTAGTCGACCTACTCGGCGAAATGCCGGAAGCGGTTCCTTTGGAAGTGAAGTGGGCCGAAGAGAAGAAGTTCGAGAAGTTCACGCGACATAAGATCTACGTTCACACCGAACGCAACTATTGGGCTCCGGTCTATTACTTTGTGCCGCACGAACTGAAAGAGAAGACGCCGGCCATCGTCTGCCTGCACGGGCACAGTGGCATCGATCCCTACATCCGACTGAACGAAACGCCGGCACAAAAGAAGAAGACCGACGAGCATGCGCTCGATTACGCGGTTTACATGGCCGAGCATGGCTACATCACGGCGGCGATCGTCGTTCGCGGTTGGAACGAAACGGTTGGGCGGCAAGACTACGGCATTAAGTCGCCGGCGCGAAGTTGCCACGAGACCACCATGAACGCATTCTTGATGGGCATGACACCACAAGGTATACGCTGCTGGGATGCCATGCGAGTAATCGACTTTTTAGAAACCCAAGACGAAGTCGACGCCGATCGCATTGGAGTGTGCGGCCTTTCCGGTGGCGGAACCCTGACAATGTATCTGCCGATTCTCGACAATCGTGTTAAACTAGCGATGATCGCCGGAGCTTTCTCCGAATACCGTACGTCGATCTACGCCATCCATCACTGCATCTGCAATACCCTTCCAGGCATTATGCGAGAAGGGGAAATGGCCGATGTTGTCGCACTATATGCCCCACGCCCGGTCCTGCTGATCAATGGCATCGACGATCGGATCTTCCCGATAGATGGTGCTCGAAAAGAGTACGCTCGACTCAAGAAGGTCTACGCTGTACTCGGGCAGGAAGAGAACGTCGACGCCGACTTCTTCGACGGCGGCCACGCTTGGTCGAACAACAAGACGCTCGCGTTTCTTAAACAACACTTCGGCGAGTAGCTAACTCCCATCCGGTTTTGTCGCATCAACGCCAGGGCTGGCCGTTATATCGAATGCCTTATGCCGTTTGGCATTCGGCTTAAGTCGATGGTTAATCCCCAAGATTAACAATCGATGAATTTTACCGATTCCAGGCAACCATACTGCGATTCGATCGTTAACCATAGCGAGCGCCCAATCTGATGACCTGATGAAGATTATCTAGCCCACACTGATGCCCCCAAATTCATGACACTCTAGGAATGTTAGCGATGCCACCTACGATTCCGAGCAAAGACGGCGAAGTCAATAAATACAACTTGATGGCCGTCCCGACAGTTTCTCCTAGGGTGTATTACGTCAACGGCATCCGAACTAGCGCCAAAGACCACGCCCTGACATCTTCTCTGCTTTCTATTCTTTGCGAACACCCGGTGCATGGAGTTTACAACTTATCGAACGGAGCAATCTTAGACCTGGGGCAGTGTGTGCTAGACTTCACGCAGAATGCCAGTGCCCGCGTATTCGGAAACCGGAAGCTTGTCCCAGGCCAACACATTAACACTGCCGAAATCAAAAAAATCGTCGACGACACCGTGAAGGGCTCGTTCGTCTGGAATCAGGCCACAGTCTCGTTGTTTCGAGAGGTCGCGAAACACTACGGCCGCAAGACATTAATTGTCGCCCACAGCCAAGGCAACCTCATTACCTCAAACGCCTTATTCATTGTCGAACGCATTTTCGGTTCTGCCGCCCTGGAGCATGTGCGTGTTTACTCCTTGGCTTCCCCCTCACCTGCCTGGCCCTTGGGACTTCGGCATACCAACGGTGGCGGAGGACGTCAGGAAAACGCGTTCATGAACGATCTGGTCGCGCTGCTTCGCCCCCACAACATGGCCGCCAAGATCGGCGTCACCCGTTTTCAGAACTCCGGCGACTTCCGCACCCACGCTGGATCTGGCGTCGTCGGTGTCGCCCCTCACGGCGTGAACGAGAACATCGCCCTCAACTTTCTCAAATCGATCCGTATCGACCTGGGAAAATCGAAGGAGTTCGCGACAGACTTTCTCGATAAGTCGAGCAAGAAGGCAGACGAGGCGATCAAGCAAATTGGCGTGAATAAGTAGGCACACCTAGGGCGTAACTGGCTGAAACAACCCATCCGCAGCTTGCAGGCCCGCGGGGATGACATTCGTATCGCGGTCGACTAGGCTAATGCCAACCCGCTTTTCAACGATTCTCTCTCTGCCAGAACGTGGTTCTTCCCATGCGTCGACTGTATTTCGCTCTGTTGTTTTCTACGCTTTCTCTCCTGATTCCAGTCTTGGCCCAAGCTGAAGACCGGCTGCCGAATTTGGTCGTAATCATGGCCGATGATCTTGGCATCGAAGGGGTCGGAGCCTACGGTGGCCAATCCTACAAGACACCCCATCTGGATGCTCTGGCGTCCGGGGGCATGCGGTTTACGCATTGTTTTGCCAATCCGGTTTGCTCACCGACGCGAGCCCAAGTCCTGACCGGTCGATATCCTTTCCGAAATGGCATTCCCCGCATCATTTATCTGCCGGACGAGCACCGCGAGTTTCTCGATCCTAACCGGGAAACCAGTTTTGCCACGCTGCTGAAGCAAAAGGGATACGCAACGGTGATGGCCGGAAAGTGGCAGTTGTCGTTCTTGAACGAGCGTGACTTGCTTGCCGATCACGGTTTCGACCAGTCGCAGATGTGGCAGATCTTTCACAATGGCGAGAAAACGTCTCGCTATGCTAACCCTACCATGCGTCAGAACGGGAAGGTGCTGCAAAAGGAACTTCAAGGTGGCTACGGCCCCGCAGCGAATGTCGACTTTCTGATCGACTTCATGCGACAGCATCAGGAGCAACCGTTTCTTGTCTATTACACCGCACTTCTGCCGCACTATCCGTGGGAACCGACCCCGCACAGCGAAAAGCCCCTGAAACCTGCCAACGGCGTTGGCGATAAGAAATACATGAAGGACATGGTCGAGTATCTCGATAGCCAAGTCGGGCAAATCGTTGACGCGCTGGAAGACATGAAACTCCGCGACAACACGTTAATCCTTTTCACCGGTGACAATGGATGCGATCAACGGATTGTTTCCACTTGGACCGACGGAACAGTAACGCGCCAGGTTCACGGCGGAAAAGCCACCATGACCGATCGCGGTACGCGAGTTCCACTGATCGCTAACTGGCCCGGAACTATTGAAGCCGGCAAGGTCAACAGCGACTTGGTCGACCTTTCCGATATCATGCCTACCCTGCTGGAACTAGCTCACACCCCCAAGCCCAAGCAAACCCTGGACGGTCGCAGCTTCGCCCCGCAACTGCTGGGGCAGGCAGGCCACCCACGACAGTGGATTCACGCCCAATATGGCAACAAGCGGTTGGTACGCAATCAAGACTATATGCTGCTGGGTGGAAGCGTTCTCCGTCCGGTCGTCGACTTCGGCCTGCCTACGGGCAAGGCAATCCAAGGAGATTTAACCACTGAACAGCGAGAGGCCAAGCAGCAGTTGCAGGCAGCGTTTGTCGGGCTTAAGAACACAGAGAAGTAAATCGAGTACTTGCTGTGTAGATGCTATCCCATGTACCACATTTCCCGCGTTTGCCAATTCCGCTGAGGCCCGCAAAGCACTACAATCGACGGCTTGTCATAGGAAATGCCCCAAGTCTTGATTGATTTCGCAAGGACGTCGCCATGCACAAATATGTGTTCATGGGCGTACAGGGTTCCGGTAAAGGAACTCAGGCCAAACTCTTAGAACAGCATCTCGACCTCGCGCATATCGGCGTCGGGGACATTTTGCGATGGAATATCAAGAACCACACGAAGTTAGCGGCGAAGATCAAGCGTATTCTCAACGCTGGCAGATTAGTCGATGACGAAATTGTCGAAGAAATCGTCCAGCGACGCCTGCAAGAACACGACTGGAACTTCGGCTTTATCCTGGATGGCTTTCCCCGCAACGCCAATCAGGCCGCCTTTTTCCTGGAAAGCTACGATATCGACGCTGTCGTGCATATCGTGGTTCCAGACGAGGTAATCAGGAAGCGAGTTCTCGCTCGCCGGCTGTGCGAAGACTGCGGCGTCGACTTCAATGTGATCGATCATCGCCCAAAAATCGAAGGGCGATGCGATATTTGCGGAGGAAAACTGATCCGTCGAGTCGATGACACAGAAGAAGTCCTGGCGAATCGCCTGGCCGAATACCACGAGAAAACCAAGCCAGTGCTGGAGATTTTCCGCCGCAAGGAACTGGTCGTCGAGGTCGACGGAACCCGGGCCGTCGATGACGTTCAAGCCGAGATTCGTAAATCCATTAATGTCATCTAGCCCCCCTATCGGGCCAGCGCAATGCTTTCGCCCAAATCGTAGGGCGAGTAATGAACCTCGCCCTGGTTCGAATGTCTGGTTGGGAGCATGAAGTTTAAAAACTCCCTGCCGCGAGACCTCCTGAGGGCTCTAGGGCAAGTTCACTGGATTAGGGTATAATGCGCGTTTCCACCCCTCACCCCGATTCGCTCAGTAAGATACCAATGTCCGCGAAAGTCTATATCAACGGGAAGTTCTTCGCCCCTAACGAGGCGATGGTCAGCGTTTTCGATCACGGGCTATTGTACGGTGACGGAGTGTTCGAGGGTCTGAGAATCTACAACGGAAAGATCTTCCGCCTAGAACAGCACATCCGCCGTCTTTATGACTCAGCAAAGGCAATCTGCCTGAAAATCCCGCTGACATCTGCCGAGATGACCCAAGCCTGCTTGGAAACACTCAAGCAAAGCGAATTCACCGACGGGTACATTCGACTGGTCATCACGCGCGGTGCCGGCACGCTTGGACTTGGTCCCGAACGTACCCATGATCCCCAAGTGATCATCATCGTTGACAAGATCAAACTCTACCCTCAAGAGTTCTACGACAACGGATTGGCCATCATCACGGCCGCGACTATCCGTAACCATCCGGCGGCTCTCTCGCCGCGGATCAAGTCGCTGAACTACTTGAACAACATCATGGCCAAGATCGAAGCCAGCAACGCCGGTTGCCTGGAAGCTTTGATGTTGAACCACAAAGGGGAAGTCTCTGAGTGCACGGCGGATAACATCTTTATCGTCCGCGACGGCAATCTGCTAACGCCACCAACCGATGCCGGTATTTTAGAAGGCGTCACGCGAGATGTCGTTCTAGAATTGGCCCGAGAGGCCGGCATTCCAACCTTCGAAAAAACGCTCACGCGTCACGATATCTACGTGGCCGACGAGTGTTTCATGACGGGTACAGCGGCCGAAGTGATCGGAGTGGTGAAAGTCGACGACCGTGAAATCGGCGACGGCAAACCGGGCCCTATCACGCGAAAGTTGAAAACGCTGTTCGTAGAACATACGACAAGCTAACAGATCGCGACACGGTCAAAAGAGAACACGACAGGGCAATCCCCGCGTGAAATATAATTAGCTAAGCCGCCTCCCCTTCGCGGAGTTTGTTGGCGGCATTGCTTTCAGAGGCCGGCTTGATCTGCGTTTCCAGATCGGCGATTTCTCCTTCGAGGCCATCGATCTCTTGCTGCTTTTCCTGGATCAGCTTTCTCAGAGTTTCGATCTTCGCCTCCGGTGACATACGGGCCAGACGGCTAATCACATCCATGGCCAGCAGCCCCCGCCATACGCGCAGAGCCAATCCACGCATGCGGTAAACTCGCGTCGCTCGCGTTACATTCTGCAGCCGTACCAAGTGAGTCAATCGGAAGGCCCGTAAGAAGGCAATTAGCGGCAAGCAGATAATCAGCAAATCAACCCAATGCGCCTTTAAGTAAAGAATTTTCTTGTCGACAATTGAGAACATCACGATGAATTCCATCGTGAACGCCAGCCAGGTAATACTGTAGCCCGTCTCGACTACGACTTGCAGCCAACGGTGCTGTTCGAGTTGAGCTGCCCAAACGAAATCTATTGCCAGCAGCGGTAAGATCATCACCGCCACGATGATCATCGGGACGCTCAGATCACGTTCGACCTCTTCATGCAGGTCTTCGTCGATGTGACGCCATCCCAGAATGGGCAGCCACATTCGCGAGCCGTCCTCCATATCACGCCGGGCTAGTCTCAGCGGCGGCAACGCACAGGCAAACAGCGTTCGCCACTTTCGTGGGCTATCGATGGCAAAATGCCAGAGCGACTCGATCCAGAAAATCGGGTACATGGCCATCGTCAGCCAGAAAAAGATCATCAGTCGAGTTACCGAAAGATGTTCTTCCCGAGTCATGAACTCTTGGACCGTCAGCGCAAAGAACGAAAGAATCGCCACGGTCGCCAAAAACATGGGAACGGCTAAGATCTCGTCGCTTTTTTGCGTCGTGCTTTTCAATTCCGACAGCTCTTGATGGGACCGCAAATGGAGAGGGAGCGACGTTTTCCCGCATTAAAGAGGATGAGTCAACCTCGGTTCCGCCCCGTGACAAAGGATGGTCGAGTCGTTTATTCTAACGGTTCTCAATGAAACATGAAAATTGCCGGCGTAGACCGCCTAATCCCCGAGTGATAGCACCCCGCGATGAATTACTGGTTAATGAAGTCAGAACCGGGATCATATTCGATCGATGACCTGGCCCAAGAAAAGAAGAAGACCACGTTCTGGTCTGGCGTACGTAATTACCAGGCCCGGAATTTCATGCGAGACGACATGCAGAAAGGGGACCTGGTTCTCTTTTATCACTCCAACGCGTGCCCCCCGGCGATTGTCGGCGTGGCGGAAGTCGTGAAGGAAAGCTACCCCGACTTCACCTCGTGGGACGAGGACGACCACCACTTCGACCCCAAAAGCACACCAGAAAATCCCCGCTGGTTTATGGTCGACATCAAGCTGAAAAAGAAATTCCCCGAACCACTTGGGCGACCTGAACTCGCCGACGTCAAATCACTTGCGGATATGGAACTGATGCGCAAAGGCTCACGTCTTTCCGTTCAGCCGGTGAAAAAGAAAGAGTTCGATGCGATCTTGAATCTAGCCAGCGTGACACTGTGATCGCGCGTCACGGTGACGATAGTTTTCATTCGCCCAATTTGGGGCTTTAAAGACTTCTCGATGCTTGAACCATAGTGACTGGAAACTATGAAACGGCAACTTCGTTTGTCAACGTTTTCCCTGTGGCGAATTCCTTCAGGTTTTGCACTGTCACCTGGGCGATGGCTTCCAAAGCGTTTTGGGTAAAGAAGCCTTGGTGGCCGGTAACCAGGACATTGGGGAAGGTCACCAGCCGGGCAAAGACGTCATCTTGGATGACGGTTTCCGATTTATCTTCAAAGAACAACTCGGCTTCTTCTTCATAGACATCGATGCCCAGGGAACCGATTTGCCCCGACTTCAGTCCGCCAATTGCGGCGACGGTATCGATCAAACCGCCACGGCTGGTGTTGATAACCATGGCTCCGGCTTTCAGCTTGCCAATCGCCTCGTCATCGATCAAATGTTTGGTCACTGGAAGCAGTGGACAGTGCAACGAGATGATATCGCTTTGAGCGAGAATTTCGTCCAGAGCCTTATAATTCACGCCTAGTTTCAGGCAGTCCTCAGCTTGCTGCACATCATAGGCGAGTAGCTCACACCCGAACCCATGCATGATTCTGGCGAAAATCTGCCCTATCTTGCCAGTACCGATCACGCCGACCGTTTTGCCATGCAGATCAAAGCCGACGAGGCCATTCAGCGAGAAATCCCCCTCGCGAACGCGGTTGTATGCCTTGTGATACTTGCGGTTGAGCGTCAGGATTAAGCCAACAGCGTGTTCGGCGACCGCGTACGGACTGTAAGCCGGCACCCGGGCAACTTGGATCCCCAGTTCATGTGCCCTGGGCAAATCAACGTTGTTGTACCCGGCACACCGCATGGCGATCAGCTTGGTTTTTCCCTTGGCCAACTTATCCAGCACGTCGGAGGAGATTTCGTCGTTGACGAAGCAGCAGATCGCCTCGAAGGGGGAGGCCAGGGGAGCGGTGGTTTGCGTCAGACGTGGCTCAATAAAGTGCCATTGAATATCCGCCCCTTCGGCTGCGGAATCTAGAAAATGGCGGTCGTATGATTTTGTTCCAAAGACAGCGACTTCCACAGACTTCCCTTTACCAATGTTGTCCCCTCTCCCTTGGGAAGGAAAAGGAGACATGAATTTTACTAAACGCTTAACATCCATTCGCAGCAGCAATTTATCATGACCGCACTTTCCCATCTTAAAGGCATCATCTTCGATATGGACGGGACCCTGGTCGACTCAGGTCTCGACTTCGCTGCGATGCGCGCCGCGATGGGGCTGCGGCCGGGCATTCCTATCTTAGAGCAGTTGGCCGAACTCTCCCAAGACGATCGAGCGGCGAAAGAAGAGATTCTGCATCGCCACGAATTGGAAGGAGCGAAACGGGCCTCGATGATCGATGGAGCAGATCGCTTACTGCAAGCTTTGGCCCAAGAGGGCCGTCCGATGGCGATCGTGACACGAAATAGTACTGAGACCACACGGTACACATTAAATTTTCTGAACATTGGGCACTACTTCGACATCATCATCTGTCGTGAGGACGGACCTCACAAGCCTGACCCCTGGGCGATCCTCGAGATTTGCCGTCGTTGGAAGCTTACCGTCGACGAGGTCGTGATGGTCGGCGACTACGAACTCGATATTCTGTCTGCCCATAACGCCGGCTGCCCGAGTGTCCTTTTTACCGAAGGAAAAGACCCTTCAAGCGTCGATGGACGGGAACTTGCCACGCACATAGCGACTCATTTCGACGAGCTTTATCACCTGCTAGCCCCTCGGGAAGATTCGATCTAGGTCACACCCAGGCAATGTGATACGATCCAAGCTCGTTTCCCCATCGGCTGGGGCATCCCAGTCGTGTTTGGTATTCCCCTCAAAAGCGGAAATCCTCGATGAAGAATGGAATCTTCCTCGCGGCGTGCTTGGCCATCGTGGGCCTCGTCAGCAGCAATAGCTTCGCCCAATCCCAGCGTAATACTGGCCAGCCTCTTGGACTGGCGCAGAATGGGCAGCAGGTCAATCCGCAGCAGCAGAATCTTCAGCCTGGGATGGTTGGCGGTCAGGCACCAGTGGGGCCAGGACAACTGATCCCGGCTCCGTTCCAGGTTACGCAGCAGGAACAGAAGTACATCGACGACATCCTGCAGTTCTGGGAATTCCGCAGCAAAAAGGTTCATCACTACGAAGCCAACTTCGAGCGTTGGGAATACGATTCGGTTTTCGGTCCCGCTGATAGCCATAAGACCTACAGCAAAGGCACCATCAAGTACGAGCAGCCTGACAAGGGTCTTTTTAAAGTTGATACGCTCCAGCACTACACGCCTCCTAAGGAAGCGGGCAAACCTGCAACTTACGAGTTTCGTCCTAGCGAAGTCCTCGAACATTGGGTTTGCGATGGTGCTTCGATCTTCGAGTTCGATGTCGCCTCTAAGCAGTTAAAAATTTGGCCTCTCCCACCTGAACAACAAGGGAAAGCGATCACTAACGGCCCGCTACCGTTTTTGTTTGGTGCCAAGAAAGAAGAGATCAAAGAGCGTTTTCACCTGCGTGTCTCTCCTCACCAAACCAGCAACCCCAACGAATACTGGCTTGAAGCCTGGCCAAAACGCCCTCAAGACGCAGCGGAGTATCGCTACATCGATATCCTGATCGATCGGGAAGAATTCCTCCCGTTTGCCATCGCGGTGTTCGATCGGAACTACAATCCCAACGCCGAGCCTCCGAACATGCCTAACTTTTCGCGGGCCGTCTATCAGTTCTCGGATCGCAAAACCTACGAAGAAGGAGGCCTGACGGCTGGCCTGCAACAGATGTTCTCACGATCGTTCTATCAGCCGCAACTGCCTAGCGGTTGGCAGCGGGTCGTTCAACAAACGCCAGGTGCTCAGCAGCAAAACCCAGGGCCAGCCAACGCCGGTCGCCCAAATCAAGCGATGCCACGTTAGGATCTATTCCTCCCAAATCGCCTTATTTCGCATAAAATCCACCTTCTCGATTACTTCGTTAATCGGAAAGGTGGATTTTCTTTTGCCCCGTTTCTTCTCGCGCTATAATTCAGTTACCTGAGAATAGGAACGCTAGTTCTAGCGCTCACTCCTTGTGTAGATAGGTCCCCGGATGTTGAAAGCTCGCGGCACCTGGATTCGGTGGGCAGAAGCTTTTCTGCTCCTGGCTCTAGTTATGATGTCCCCCTCGGCAGTGCTATCTCAGCAGGACGTACCTGCTGCTGAGGCAGAGAACCAAGCAAACCAAGCAGCGGCCCCCAAACTGACTGGCGTCCGGCTAAAGATCCCGTTGCCCATTAGTGGTACGGTTGATACGGACGTTAAAAAAAGCCTTCAAAAGCTTCTCTCTCGACTAGCAGACAAAGACGAACGCCCAATCGTTATTCTTGAAATTGAGGGCGACCCGGATGGCAAGTCGCGCGGAAGCGAATTTGAACGCAGCTTGGCGATCGCTCGGTTTCTAACTTCCAAAGAGGCGACCCGGCTCAAGACGGTCGCTTACCTGAAAGGCCCGATCGAAGGTCATGCGGCGCTCGTCCCGCTGGCGTGCGAACAGATTGTGATGCATCCAGAAGCTCAGCTAGGCAACGCCGGAATCGACGAAGCCTCGATCTCTACCACGATGCGTCATGCTTACGAAGAGATCGCCGGCTTCCGCAACGTCCTGCCGCCGCAACTGGCGCTCGGCATGCTGGACCCAGGTCTGGAAATCTATCACGTCAACGACCGTCGCTTTGTAAGTGGTGAAGAATACGCCAAGCTGAAAGACGAAGGTCAGGTCGCCACCTCAGAGAAACTCGTTCCCCGTGGGCAGATGGCACTTTTTACCGCCAATCAACTGCGGCAGGACCTCCAACTGATTAGCCACGTCAGCGAAAACTATCGCCAACTGGCTGCCATGCTTGAGATTCCCGAAAATCAGATCACCCAAGACCTGGGGCTTAACCGCGACTGGAAAGCGGCCCGGTTCGTCATGGATGGCGAGATCTCGAATCGGATGGTGCAGCGAACTTCCCTTTCAATGCAAGACGCCGTTACCGGTGGTGTGAACTTCATGTTGATCGAACTGAAGTCGCAAGGAGGTGATCCGGTTGCGTGCGAGAATATGGTCAATTTCCTGCTTGGGTTGCCTGATTCGGTTCATACGGTGGCCTTGATCACCGAAGAGGCTTCCTCCAATGCATCGTTGATTGCGATGGCCTGCGACGAAATCGCGATTGCCCCCAATGCCAATCTCGGAGGCGAGGGGAGCTACCACTACACCCAACAAGGTCGCGTCGATCTGGAAAATTACTTGTCTAAAATCTCTGTCGAAGCCAAACGATCGTGGTCGATCTGGGGCGCGATGAATGACCCAGAATTGAAGGTCTTCCGCTACGAACGTCCTGGCACCACGCTCACCAAGTATCTCAGCGAGCGTGAAGCAACCGAGCTTGCCGACCCTCAAGAGTGGAAGCAAGGTCCAGAGATCACGCAGCCAGACGCAGCGTTGCAACTGACCGGCACCCAGGCACTCGATTGGGGAGTAGCCGATGCCGGAGCGGCTAGTGTGTCGGACATTACACGGCGATACGGCCTGCCGGACGAGCTTGAGATCCCCAAGCAAAACTGGGCTCACCAGTTTGTCGAAATTTTGGCGAAGCCTAGCCTAGCGATGTTTTGCTTGTTTATCGGCGTGATCGCTTTGATTAGCGAGTTTAAAGCGCCAGGCGTGGGCATCCCTGGGTTTGTGGCGGTGATGTGCTTTGGGCTTTTTTTCTGGAGCCGCTTCCTCAACGGCACCGCCGGTTGGCTGGAAGCGATGCTAATCGTTGGTGGCCTTTTCTTTATCATTCTCGAGATTCTAGTGCTGCCTGGCTTTGGTATCTTCGGCCTGGGAGGAGGTGCGATGTTCATCACCGGGATCGTGCTGGCCATGCAGACATTTATTTGGCCGACGACGGACTACGAACTCGACCAGGTACCTTACTCCTTGGCGACGATCTTGGTCCTGTTCTCAGGGATGATCGCTGCGGCTTTCTTTGCAAAGCACGTTCTTCCAAGGACCCCATTCTTGAATCAAACGATGCTGAATGCTCCGGATGACGAAGCCCAGGAAGAAATTCGCCGCCGAGAAACGATCGTCGACCTAACTCACCTGGTGGGTAGTGCAGGCCATGCCCTGACGCCACTGCGTCCTAGTGGTAAAGCGAAAATCGGACACGAAATCGTGAGCGTAACGTCCGATGGTGATATGATTGAACAAGGGGAAAAGGTTGTCGTTGTTCAAGTTCGCGGCAACTACGCCATCGTTCGCTCGGAATCGCAATAATTCATCTGTTGTCATCCCGAGACCATTCGAGAGATCGTCCATGTCACCAATAACCATCGCCTTGATTCTGCTCCTCTCAGGGCTGGCGTTCATTGTCCTTGAGGTGTTCCTTCCCTCAGGAGGCATCTTGGGGTTTGTCGCGGCTGTGCTATTGGTAGGTTCCGTCATTTACGCATACTTGAAGTGTGACATCGCTGTAGGTACTGCTTTCCTCGCGGCCACGGTGATTACGGTTCCTGTGATGATTGGTATTGCAATTCGTGTTTGGCCTCATACCCCCATGGGACGAATGATTTTGCTCGACTCGGCCTCCGAAGAGTTCGCCGATTCCCTCGAAAATTCCGGCCACACAGAACTGGTCGGTCGCCGAGGGATTGCTCGCAGCAACCTTCTGCCCAGCGGCGTCGCCGAAATTGATGGCAATCGCTGGGACGTGATTATCGTAGGCCCGGCCGCCGATCGAGGGGATTTGATCGAAGTCGTCGAGGTCGAAGGGAATCGAGTCCTGGTAACCCGGATCGACGAGACCGATGAGGTTCCCGAGCCTGTCTCGGAAATCGAAACGTCGGAATCACTAACAACTCGCAACGACGAAATTTTCGAAGACGACCCGTTTGCTTGACTTTCGCCGTCAGAATGCCATAACTGATGGCTGAATCAATACCTATGGTACAGCGGTAGAAACACTCCCCATGCAATACTTCGTTGAAATCTCTCTGCTTGCCAACTGGTGGGCGAACCTGGTGATTATCGGCATGCTGGCCGCGGCGCTAGTGATGTTGGTCGTCCTTGGGATCTTCGCGTTTTACTTCCGCCTCTGGATTCAATCGATCTGGACCGGTGCTGGCATCACCATCTTCGACCTGCTCGGCATGTCGTTCCGGAATGTGAACGCCAAGATGATCGTCCGCAGCAAAATCATGGCCGTTCAAGCCGGGCTGGGTGATTCGTCTGGGATCACCACAAAAGCACTTGAAGCGCACAATCTGGCTGGTGGTAACGTACCCCAGGTCATCAAAGCGATGATCGCGGCCAACAAAGCGAAGACCATTCAATTGACGTTCCGTGAAGCGACCGCCATCGACCTGGCTGGACGCGATGTGCTGGAAGCGGTGCAAACGAGCGTATATCCGAAAGTGATCGACTGCCCACCGCGAAATGCCAAACGCACATCACTAGATGCGATGGCCAAGAATGGAATCCAGCTCAAGGTCAAAGCCCGGGTGACAGTGCGGGCCAACTTACAGCGGTTAATTGGTGGTGCCACGGAAGAAACGATCATCGGTCGTGTGGGGGAGGGGATTGTCAGTGCGATCGGTTCTGCCGAAACGCATTCCAACGTGCTGGAGAATCCCGACCTGATCTCTAAGGCCGTGCTGTCACGTCGCCTAGATTCCAACACGGCGTTTGAAATTGTCTCGATCGATATCGCTGACATTGATGTTGGCGAAAACATTGGTGCTCGACTGCAGGCCGATCAGGCGGAAGCCGACACGCAAGTTGCCCGGGCACGTGCCGAAGGTCGCCGAGCAATGGCCGTGGCTGAAGAACGAGAAAACCTGGCTGAAATCGAAAATGCTCGCTCCGCGGTCGTCGATGCCGAATCGGAAGTTCCGAAGGCCATTTCCGAAGCCTTTCGCAACGGCGGTTTAAGCATCATGGATTACTACTCACTGCGAAACGTGCAGGCCGACACGGACATGCGTAAGTCTATCGCCCTTTCCAGTGGTTCCGTCGGCTCGTCGAGTAAGTAAGCCCCGCCATCAGGGACATCACTTGTGGGAATTTGGAACCTAATAGCCGACGTCGACGCCATCGAATTGCTGATTCGTATCGGCATTGTCGTGCTTTTTATGGTTGGTCCTTATTTGCTTCAACTTTTAGGAGGGAAAGCCGTGCAAGACGATCGCGGACAACGTCGCAGGCGAGAACCTCAAACGGACCTGGAACGCGAGATCCAAGACTTTCTCGAACAAAGTCGCGGCGGCGGAAACACCTCCTCTTCTCGCGTCCCGGCTCAGTCGGCCGATGCCTATCATGAAGATGAGTTCGTTGAAGCAGAATCTGCCCATGAATCGCTTCGAGACCATCACCTCGAATCGCCGATTGATGTTTCCCATCCAGAAGCCAAGAAACGCGAAGAACGACAGCCTTACGCGATCGAGGCAATGGTTCATCAGGAACATCAGTATGAAGAATCCGAGTCATATAACTACGACTCGGATTCGACTACTGGGTCGCCAGATGCAGGTGCCGCGATCGCCGCTATGTTCCGCGATCCGACTCAGTTACGCAATGCTTTCATACTCGGCGAAATCATGGCCCGCCCGAAGCCCCGACGTCGATAGTGCGAACTCGGTCACTTCTCAATAGTCCGGCGATAACACGCATACCTCTTTTGACTCGACCGAACGTCTGGGTTTACCTCTGGGTCTAAAGTGACTCGGCAAGCTGTGTTACAATTCTCGGTGCACAGCATAGCTAAATATTGAAAGCGAGCGATATTCCTCGCCCCCCTTTAAGGTAAGGCTCCTACCATGCCAAGCATTGAAATTGTTCCGGGAAAAACCAAGATCGGCTGGATCGGTACCGGTGTCATGGGTGCCAGCATGTGTGGCCATCTGATCGACAAGGGATTCTCGGCAACCGTTTCCAATCGCACGAAGGAGAAAGCCGCAGGACTGTTGGAGAAAGGCGCACAGTGGGCAGACACGCCCAAGCAAGTGGCCGAAGCCAGTGACGTGATCTTCACAATCGTTGGTTTTCCGGCAGACGTTCGGAGCGTCCTTCTAGGAGACGATGGTGTTCTGGCCGGCAGCAAAGCAGGCAACATCCTAGTCGATATGACGACCAGCGAACCGACCTTAGCCGTCGAAATTGCCGAGACCTCCCACGCCAAAGGTGTGTATAGCATCGACGCGCCCGTTTCCGGTGGTGACATCGGTGCCAAAGAAGCTCGGCTGTCGATCATGATCGGGGGTGATGAGGAAGTCGTCACCGCTTTGAATCCTTGCTGGGAAGCAATGGGGAAAACGATCGTTCGTCAAGGTGGGCCCGGGGCAGGGCAGCACACCAAAATGGTCAACCAAACGCTAATCGCGACCGGCATGATTGGCGTCTGCGAAGCCTTACTGTATGGTCATAAAGCTGGTCTCGATTTAGAGACCGTCCTACAGAGTGTGGGTTCAGGTGCGGCCGGCAGTTGGTCGCTAACCAATCTGGGGCCGCGTATCATTGACAACAACTTCGACCCCGGATTTTTTGTCGAGCACTTTATCAAAGACATGGGCATCGCTCTTTCCGAAGCTCGCAAGATGGGAATCGCATTGCCAGGCCTTGCCCTGGGCGAGCAACTCTACCAAGCCGTTAAAGCCCAAGGTCATGGCCGACTCGGCACGCATGCTCTTGAACTTGCGCTGTGCCAGTTGAATGACATCGATTGGAAAAATCGTTGAACATTCGACTCTAACGATTATGCCGCCGACCCCAGTGAAAAACGTTGTCTTTTCGCAACCGTTGCATTTTGACAACGCTACTTTGCGGGGAATGCTTGAGTGCACGATGGACTGTACGCAACGGCGACACGCAAATAGGGGCAATACAATGATTGCGGATGCCATTCCTCAAATGGAAGAACTCACCGACCTAGAGGTCCGAGGTGATGTTCTTATTTGCGATGATGAGCCTGATATTTGTGAGGCCTTAGCTCACTTCGTCAAGAAGCGAGGCTTCGATCCGATCGTCACCCACAAAGGGAACGATTGCATCCGGCTTGCTCTTCAGCAACGCCCTATGGCCATTCTGTTGGACGTCAATCTTCCGGATTCCAACGGGTTGGATGTTTGCTCGCAATTGACCGATGCAGTGCAGACCAGCCAGATCCCCGTCATCATCCTTAGTGCCAACGGCGGCGATGATATGATTCGGCAAAGTCGCCGCAGTGGGGCTCGTTTCTACGTTCGCAAGCCTTACGACCCCAATACGGTCGTCGCGATTCTAGAGCAAGCCGTCAACGACGCACAGGCCTGGTAACGCCGTCTCAGTCTTCGAGACTAACGCAAACCAGTTCGTTGTCGTTACGAGCGATAATGCACTGCTCTGCAAAAGCAGGGTGCGACCAGCACACACCGTCGCGGCGTGCGAGTTGATCGCGGGTTGGGTCGATGATCTTCGTCCGGTCGATCTCATGAAAACCTTCGGGAGAGAGTCGGGCGATGATTAGTTCCCCCCGCTCGTTGAACAGAAAGTATCGGTCCCGATATTTCACAAAGTGGATCGTACTCCACCGAGCCTTTGGAACGGCCGTCTGATCTTCCCAAATACGATCTCCGTTGGAAGCATCGAGACAGCGTAGCTGACCATAGCTATCTACGCCATAAATGTAATTTCCCTCGAAGACCGGCGTGCTGATAATCGAGTGAAGTCCATCGGTATCGTTTTCTGAACGACCCACACGATGCCACAACACGTCGTAGCCAAACTCGTCAGGCTTAATCCTTAGCATTAACGCGCCATCGTAAAACGAAGTAAGAAACACGCGATCGCCGTTGACAACCGGCGTGGCAACACCGATCGGCATATTGCGTGGAGCCCATGGATATCGCCAACGTACATCGCCATCTTTCGGGTCCAACGCGGCTACACTGTCGCCAGTCCAAACAAGTACGGTAGGACGCCCTGCTTGCTCGATCATGATGGGCGAAGCATAGCACGCCCGATCATTCAAGGCCCGCCACTCTTCTTCACCACTTTCTTTATCAAGGGCGATAATACAAGCACCTTTTGCCCCGCCAATCTGCAGAATCAAAAGGTCACGCCAAAGCAGTGGTGCCGCAGCAATTCCCCAGGCGGGCATTCGAATCTTGAAGTCTTTTTGTAGATCTCGCGACCAAATCTTGGTCCCGGTGATTGCATCCAAGCAATGCAGATGCCCCATTGCTCCCAAAACGTAGACATTTGAGTCATCGACTAAAGGACAAGCCCGGGGTCCGGCCGAATATCCGATATTGGAATAGGCACACGGATACTCAAAGCTCCAAAGTTTCTTCCCGTTTATCAGGTCGACGCAGTGGACGCGTTCCTTCTGCTCAGGCTCGACGATGCGATCGGTCACATAGACATAATCGTCAGCAACAGCTGGCCCGCTGTAGCCTGCTCCGATCGGGACAGTCCACTCGCGGCGCAGACCTTCCTTGGGGAACTTGCGAACAATACCTCTTTCTCGCCAAACACCATCTCGATTGGGGCCACGCCACTGCGGCCAGTCGTCGGCCATGGCCGTCAAACAGATCGAGAAGACAATCCCAACGCAGGCAAGTCGTCGCATGGTTTTACTCCCTGGCAAACAAGAGAAGAGAATCTGCCAGCAGCCTGAAGGATCGCCTACGGAAAATCAAGCCGAATCGATTTGTTTTCTCTGGAGAATCGCAGCGGTAACAACTTGGTAGATATGTTGGGCCACTCGGTCTGCGGTTAATGCCTGGAGCTCGTCCTGAGATATGAGCATGTTGATGATCGGGCCAGCCATTTTATAGTGCATACACTGTCCCACGACACTGAAAGCAAACATGTGGCGATCGCCGTCCGGCGTTCCCTTAGGAAGCAGATCTTTCAAGATGTCATTCACACGCTCGAAATGAGGACGAATAAATTCCTGCACAATATCCTGGGTTGCCTCGGAAGGATCGGCCATTTCCCGAAAGATCAGCAAATGCTTGTGATCGATTCGATCCTGGGCGGACATGGCCATGGTTACCATCTGGCGAATGAATCCCTGCAATCGCACCTCGGGGTCGATCTCGGGGCCATCTCCGGGAGGAATGAAGCCACTGGGGGCCATCGAGCGATGCCTAGCCCGATGGGCTTCTTTGACTGCCTCGATGTACAGGCCTTTTTTATCCTCGAAGTAATACTTCACCGCGTTCACGTTGACGTCTGCCCGACCGCAGATACGGCGAACCGTACCATGGTCGTAGCCATGCAGGGCAAATTCCTGAATAGCTGCCTCGAGGAGGCGTTGTTTGGCATCAGGCGGTGACGAACTCATGAATTTTCGGATCTTGCGATTGTTTTTTTAGAGTGGCAGCGATACTATCGAGTTAAACGCGTGTTTAATACTAACGCAGCTAATTAATTTAGCAAATCACACGTCCTCGCACCTGAGAACGATCCATGTCGAAGTTTACCGGCATTTTAAATCTAGCGCTGAAATCTCTCATCTCCCTCTGTCTGGTGGGAGGTGGTTTCGCTGCGGTAATTTTCTTGGGACAAGCCAAGACCGAGTCAGACCAACCGCCCCCCGAGGACATCCGTCTTGTCGAAATCCAAACGGTTCAGCCCCATGAGTCGGGGATTACCTTCGAGGTGGATGGTGTTGTCGTTCCGTATCGCGAAATTCAATTAGCAGCGGAAGTCGACGGCCGGGTAATCGAAAAATCGGACAATCTACGTATCGGTCGAACCGTCTCAGCGAAGGAACCGATCGTCTTGATCGACCGCCGCGACTATGACCTGGAATTAGAACGACTGCAAGAGGACCTCGAACAGGCCGAGGACAACATCGCCGAAATGGATGTTCAAATCGCATCGGCCGGCGGTCAGATCGAGTTGGCTTCTGAGAATCTCGTAATTCAGACACGATCGACCGACCGAATACGAAGTCTCGTTAGTCGAAATGCCACGACCGAGTCGAGTCTGGATGACGCTCTGCGTGCGGAATTATCGGCCAAGACGACCCTTCAAACGCAACGCGATCAACTCGCACTCCTGAAAGCCACCAAGACGCGGCTGGAAAACGTCCGCGATCGTACGAAATCAGAGATCTCGGCTGCCCAATTGCAACTAAGCCGCACGACGATTGCCTCACCCATCGACGGCGTAGTTGTAGAGGACCAGGTAGAGCAAGACAGCTACCTGCAGAAGGGGACTGCCATCTGCACGATCCGTGACACCTCGAAGCTGGAAATCAAATGCAGCCTGCAAGCCTATCAAATGAAGTGGCTCTGGGAATCGTCGACCGGTTCGACCGAGACGAAGAAACGCGGAGCTTACGTGCTGCCCGAAACACCAGTCACCGTACGATTCCGGATTGGGAACGAGGTTTACGTTTGGGATGGAAAGCTGACCCGCTACGACGGCGGCCAGATTGACCAACAAACTCGGATGATTCCATGTCGCGTCCAAGTTAACGATCCACTGCATGTCAAGCGTATTACTGACGACGGAGAGATCGACACCCTTGCCGAGGTCCCGACACTGATGGTGGGCATGTACGTTCAGGTAGATGTCCACGTCAATCCGAGAAATCCGTTAGTAGCGGTGCCTGTACCGGCAGTTTACCCAGGCAATCGTCTTTGGGTTGTCAAAGACGACAAATTAGAACGCCGAGAAGTCCTGGTAGCCGTGAGCAATGATGACGACGCGCTAGTATATGCCGGCGAAGGAAAAATTCAGCCTGGCGAGCAGGTCGTTGTCTCGCCCCTGTCGGCTCCCTTCCATGGTGCGAAAGTTAAGGTGGTTGAATAACCATGCAAGGAATTGTTCGCTGGGCGATATCCAACACGCCCGCCATGAATATCTTAATGGTCGCCGCAATCCTAGTCGGATTCGTCTCGCTTTCGCGAATGCATCGCGAGACCTTCCCCGATTTCGATCTCGATATCATCCTCGTCCAGGTCCCCTATCCCGGAGCCGCGCCTCAGGAAGTGGAAGAAGGGATTTGTCAGAAGATCGAAGAGGCGGTGCGTTCGCTCGATGGCATCAAGAAGGTTACTTCAGTTGCCGCAGAAGGGGTGGGCAGTGTCGTCATCGAATTGCAATCGTCCGTCTTGAACCCTGATCGAGTGCTGGACGAAATTCGTTCGGAAATTGATCGCATTCCCAGCTTCCCGGAAGAATCGGAAGACGCTGAGGTGCGTCGCGTTACCACGCGTCGGCCAGCGATACGAGTCGGTGTGATTGGACCTGAATTCGACTCGGAAGAAGCGCAACTCGAATTACGCGCAGTGGCTGAGAAGGTTCGCAATGAGATGCTTCAGCTCGATGGCGTCTCGCAGGTCGACTTTATCAACAACCGAGACTATCAGATCGATGTCGAGATCCACGAATCCATTCTGCGATCGCACGGTCTAACCCTGAACAATGTGGCCGAGATCATCCGCCGTGAAAACCGCGAACTGCCAGCCGGTACGATTCGCGGCGAGTCGCAGGAAGTCTTGCTACGGGGTAACAATCGCCGCACCACAGGGGAAGACATCGCCAAGCTTCCCTTAATTACTCAGCTAGATGGAGCCGTTCTTACCATCTCTGATCTAGGTACGGTGCGCGATGAACTAGCCGACACCACGTCTCGCGCCTACATCCAAGGCAAGCCCGCGATGGCATTGACCATCTCGCGAAGCTCGGACGAAGACCTGCTTAAGATGGTAGATGCCGTCAAGAGCTATGTTGCCGAGAAGCAGCTGCCAAGTGGCTACGAAATGCTGACCTGGAGTGATCAATCAATCGAAGTCCGCGGTCGATTGAACTTACTCATCGAGAACGCAATTTACGGATTGATCATTGTCTTTGTGCTCTTGATCTTATTTTTGGATCTCGAGCTTGCGATCTGGGTTTCACTAGGAATTCCGTTCTCGCTCTTTGCTGCTGGTATTTACCTGTACGCCGCTGGGGAAACGATGAACATGATTTCCATGTTCGGTTTTCTGATGGCCTTGGGCATTGTGGTGGACGATGCGATTGTTGTCGGCGAAAACATCTATGCCCACCGACTGATGGGCAAATCCTTCATGGACTCGGCTGTGGATGGGACAACGGAGGTGATGAGTTCCGTGTCGTCGTCGACGGCCACAACCGTAATGGCGTTCATGCCGCTGCTGTTTGTCAGTGGCGTAATGGGAAAGTTCATGGCCGTGATGCCGATGGCAATTATTGCCATCTTGATTGCTTCGCTTTTTGAATGCATCACCATTTTGCCGTGTCACTTGGCGCATAAAAATGACGGCTTCATGAAGTTCATGGGCTGGGCTCTCTTTATCTTTGCTTGGCTTTTGCCGATCGTTCATTGGGCTAGTAACACCACGACCAAGATTCTGGAATGGTTCATTCGCAACGCCTATCAACCTAGTCTGAATTGGGCCTTGCACAACCGAATCATCGTGTGCGGAGGCGGCGTGGCTGCGATCTTGGTGACCTTTGCGATCGTACGTTCTGGCATAGCGCCGATCGAGTTCTTCCCCAAGCTGGATGGGAATACGGTTCAAGCTCAAGTCACCTTTCCCGATGGAACCCCCGAACGCGTCACCCAAGAGTGGACCAAACGCATTGAAGAATCGTTCTGGGCAGTCAACGAGCGTCTTTCCCCTCAAGGTGAGAGCCTGGGCCAGGTATCATTCCGCACCGTCGGCTCGCAAGTCTCTAATGGTGGTCCTCCCGGAGCAAATGCCAACGAGGCCAGCGGTAGCCATGTTGGGAGCGTCGAGATCGAGTTGCAAGACACCGAGCAGCGCGAAATCAGCAGCATGGATATCGTTACCGCCTGGCGAGATGAACTTGGATCGATTCCGGGAGCCGAGTCGTTAACGATTGCCTCGCAAGCAATGGGCCCTGGTGCGACCCCGATTGAGTTTCGCTTGCTGGCCGATGGCGATCACATGGATCAACTTGAAGAAGCGGTCGAGAAGACCAAAGCCCATATGGAGACCTACTCGGGCCTGATCGATATCTCGGACGACTCGATTCCCGGCAAATGGGAATATCGATTCCGTATCAAGCCTGATGCCCAAGCTCTCGGCGTACGTACGGCTGACCTGGCCGAAACCGTCCGGGCTGCTTTCTATGGCCAGGAAGTGATGCGAGTCCAGCGTGGACGCCATGAAGTCAAGATCATGGTGCGATACCCTCAAGAGGATCGGCATCGCCTAGCATCGTTCAATGACATCCGCATTCGCCTAGACGACGGCATCGAGCGTCCGATCACGGAACTGGCAGAAGTGGACATCGTCCGAGGTTACTCCGAGATCAACCGCTTGAAGCAAAAGCGTTCGATCAAGATTATTGCGGATATCGATACCGAACGTGGCAACGAAGTCGAAATCGTGGCCGGCATCAAAGCAGACTTTGTCCCCAAGCTTCTCAAAGAATACCCTGGCATTAGCGTGTCTTGGGAAGGACAAAACGAACAGCGTAGCGAGTCGATGGGCAGTCTGGGTAATGGATTCCTTGTTGCCGTAGTCGCCATGTTCATGCTACTTGCATTTGAATTCAAATCGTACTTCCAGCCACTTTTGATTTTGGCCATCATCCCCTTCGGGGCGATCGGTGCCGTGGCAGGGCATGCGATCATGGGGATCCCTCTTACATTCTTCAGCATGTTTGGTCTGGTCGCACTAACCGGGATTGTCGTGAACGATTCCATCGTGCTGGTCGACTTTATCAATCAGCGTGTCAAAGCAGGCATGCCGCTGAAGGAAGCATTGCTCGAAGCAGGTTCGCGTCGCTTCCGACCGGTACTACTAACCACAATTACCACCGTGGGTGGCCTTTCGCCGCTGCTAACCGAAACATCGCTACAAGCCCAGCTTCTTATTCCGATGGCAACCAGTATCGCCTTCGGGGAAATCTTCGCTACGGTTCTGGTGCTGTTTCTAGTTCCGGTCGGTTACTCCATTAAGGTGAGCTTCATCGAGTTCTTCGCTCCAGGGTCAATTCTCGGTAACGAGAACACCCCTCAGACAGCTCATGCATTTACCTCGCCTGGAAAGCTCGAAGAGTCCTCGATCGGGACATCGCATTAAAACCTGGCCGGATCAGCCGATGCTCCACATGGTTTCGGCCATCTGACCTACCACTTGGATCAACGCAAACGCGACGACATAGGCCATAAAGAAATAGCGGTCCTTGACCTGACACTGTGCCATGCCGAGCAGCATCAGCATGCAGCCGAACCCTTCGACCGGGGCGACCATGTAGGTGGTTACCGCAAAGGTGAGCAGCAGATAGTGCCGGAGCGAATGCCAACGTGATTTCTCTGGCAAGGCGAAAACAAGAGCGATCGAGCCTTCGATAACCACCGTCCACCAGGTCAGGAACCAGGCCAGCCACCTTACCGACTCGGTTCGATGTAAGCTGCGGGGAACCAAGTCCCACTCCGAGCCAAGCAACAGCTGCATCACGACGCTTCGATTCTCTTCTAGATGCCAAGAATTCAGGTCGGTCAAAAGGGCAGTGAAACCGTGAAACCGACTGTCGGTTAATAGCGTGAACTCGAAGAAGTCTCCGGACAGATAGGACGGCGTCGTCGCTTTATAGAACGCAGCCAGTCCCATGACGAGGATCAACAGGTTGCGTCCATTGGCGTGCAAGATTTCCTGCCGATCTTGCTTTGCCCAGCAAGCACAAGCTGTCGCGAGCATCCAATAGCCTATCAGCCACTTGTGGTTGTCAGATGTGGCCCAATCGTAGACGACCCCAGATCCAACAATAATTGCCAGAGCCAACCAGGTTAACGCAGAGTTGCGAAGTCTTGCCGACACAAGAGCCAGAATTGCCAAGCCCAAGCTGGGTCCTCGCATGAACCATGCATCGGGACCATTGAGTAACACGATTATGAGGGAAAGCGCCAAGCAGATATTCCATCGGACCTCTGGTGACTCGATCTCGCTGGCCCAATGCTTGGCCGAAGCAGCAGATTCCATTCTTGCTTCCATGGCCCCCTCGCTACTCGTTTAAAGAATCCTGAATCTCTTCTCCATCGCGAGAGAGAATGAGAAACGTGGTGCCTTCCTCGATTTCAAACGGTTCGACGTGGATTTCGCACGCCTGCGAGTCGTAGGCAAGATTTCCGATCACGAGCGCAACGCTTTGGTATTTGGCATCTTCCTGTTTTATTATCTCGTTAAAGCGATGTGCGACGGTCAGCAAATTCTTCTTACTGGGGAGCGTACTTGCGTTGACGTATTCCCGCTCTAACTCAGGGATCAATGCGGTGTGAAAGACATCGTCGCTGGTGTAAGCCCAATGCTTTATCGTCCGCTTTTCGATCTCGGCGAACATACCAAAGCCCCCTCCTTTCCAGGGATTCAGTTGCCAGTTGTTAACAGCTACCATCTGTCCGATGGCGACAACCAACAGCAACGTGGGGGCAAGCAGCTTGAGTATGATTCGATTTCTGGGCACCTGACTTGTAACTCCGATCCAAGCCAACACTTCAAAAATGGCTAAGTGTCAATCCTACGCGAGAAGTGGCGAGAGTTTGATTCGCAAGGCTGCATGCTGTTTTACTCGATTGGGTCATCAATCTGACCTGCTCAATCCAGCACAAGCTTGGCTGCGTGACCAATGCCGCCGTAGTATATAGGCAGGCCCTGAGCGAAACAACGCAAATTGATCGGTGATAACATGTATTGGCCAGGCCTAACCTTCTCAACCCCACTTCCTAGAAAGATGTCTCATGGATCTTCAACTGAAGAACAAAAATGCGCTGGTAACTGGTTCGACCAAAGGAATTGGCTACGCAATTGCCCAAGTACTAGCTCAGGAAGGGGCCAATGTGATCGTCAATGGCCGCAGCGAGGAATCGACGCAGGCCGCAGCGAAATCGATTGGAAACAACGCGCGGGGAATCGCGGCCGATGTCTCGACACCCCTGGGATGTAATGATCTTCTCGAGAAGTCCGGGCAAATCGATATTCTGGTAAACAATGCTGGGATCTTTGAACCGAAAGAATTCTCAGAAATCCCGGACGAGGACTGGGAGCGGTTCTACCAGATAAACGTTATGTCCGGGGTACGACTTACGCGGGCCGTCCTGCCCCAAATGCTAGAGCGCAATTGGGGACGCGTCTTATTCGTTTCCAGCGAAAGTGGAGTCCAGATTCCCGCCGAGATGATTCACTACGGTATGACCAAAGCCGCCAACATCTCGCTCGTCAACGGAATCGCCCGATTGACCAAGGGAACCCATGTGACCGTAAACGCGATCTTACCCGGCCCGACAGCATCCGAAGGCGTATCCGAGTTCGTCGGTCATTTGGCCAAGGAAGCCAGTCAATCGAAAGAAGAATTCGAGAATGACTTCTTCGAGCATGCTCGACCCACCTCACTTATACAACGTTTCGCTGAAGTCGAAGAGGTTGCCAATACCACGGCATACTACTGCTCGCCCTTATCCAGTGCCACCAACGGCGCGGCCATTCGGGTAGACGGCGGTATCATCCTGGAAACTTAAATCGCTCGAATCCGACAGACGATCTGGCAGGTAATAATTGATAACGTTCCTATTGCTCCTGCGAGGTTGTCATGTTTCGTCGCCGCTGGTTCGCTCTCCTTTTGTTATTTGGAATCACAGGCGGGCTTATTTGGGGTGGTAAAAACTTTCAAGCAGCCGAAGTCCCATCCCCACCCACGTCTGGCCTGTTTGATATCTCGACTAAGTCCGAAGGCTACTCGCGGACCGCCTTGATTCATATTCCCAAGAGCTATAACGCCCAAACACCTCCACCTTTGGTGATTGCACTGCATGGGACAGGGGGTGATGCCGAATCTATTTTGCACCACTACAACTGGGCAAAGCTGGCCGATAAAGAAGGGTTTATCGTCGTCTCGCCGAATGGTTTACCGGCCAGACCGCGTCTGCCCAGTAATTTCCTGGCCAATCCACAACTATGGAATTCCGGACAACTTCGCGAAGGCTCGCCAAGGACCAAAATCGATGACGTTGCCTACATTCGCACACTGCTAGACGATCTGGCAAAGAAGGTTCGCTACGATAAGAACCGCGTTTTTGCCACAGGGCACAGCAATGGTGGTGGGATGACCTTTCGTCTGGGTGCCGAGATGTCCGATCGCCTCGCCGCCATCGGTACGGTTGCCGGAATGGTCGCAGTAAACGACCCCCAACCCGTGAAACCGCTACCGACGCTATTTATCTACGGAACAGCAGATCCAGTGCTTCCCATCGGCGGAGGCGAAACCTCACTCCCCTGGGGCACTCGCACGACGCCCCCAATTGCCGACCATATGGAAAAGTGGGCCAAAGCAATTGACTGCGAGACCGAACCAACCACGGTTTCGGACGACGATACAATTAAGAAAGTTCGCTATCGGTCACGAAAGAATGACCCGGAATTGACCATTCTTTACCTTCAAGGACACGGTCATCAATGGCCAGGCGCAAGTCGAAATTTACCACCTCGATTGATTGGCCCGATTACCAGCAAGCTCGACGCCGCGGTCGAGCTTTGGAAGTTCTTTGAGAACAGCACAAAGTAATTATTCGTGCCCGGCCGAAGAACCATCTTTCTTCAGGCTCGCCAAAAATTCGACTAGGTCACGAAGTTCTGACTTGGACAGATGCTTGAAGATGTCTTCAGGCATGGGGCTCTTGGCACTCTTGCGACCCTCGATGTCGTCCTGTGGAATCGTAATCAACTTTCCATCGGCATCAACCAGGTTCACGGCCTCGTCGGTTTCTTCCTTGAGTACGCCTGAGAAGGTTTGGCCATCGACGGTCAGCACCAAGATCGATTCAAAGCCTTCGGCGATCTTGGCATTTGGCTGAACGACCGCCTCGAGCAAATACTCCCGAGACTTCGTCTGCCCCAGGACATCCAATTCCGGACCAACCCGACCACCAGTCCCCATGGCTCGGTGACAGCGAACGCAAGACGTTTCCGTCTTTTCAAAGAAGATCTTACGTCCTCGCTCGAAGTCGCCCCCAGCCAACGCCACGCGGTACTCGGCCAACGGATCCGCCGGGTCGAGCGACAAGCGATACTTCTCTAACAGAGATGACACCTCCGCCGAATCCTTAAAGGCCGTTGCCGCTTCAATGGCATCCAGACGCGTATCCTCAGGCAATTTGCCAGAAAGAAGCTTTTCCATCGCAGAAGAAACGATAGCCTCGGATCCGTTCGGCTTCAAATTCGCCAGGGCCGCCAGAGCTTTCTGACGTTCGATAGCCGAATCGGCGGCAATGCCTTCTGAAAGAGTCTTGGCTGCGGCATCGGGAGTCAATTTAGCGATTTGATCTCGAGCAACCGCACGAACCAATGGCTGGTCTGACTTCAATGCGTCTTGCACGATCGGCAATGCTTTGTCGGCATCGACACTTGCCAGCGCAGCGATCGCATCTGCCCTTGTCTGGGCAGATTGCTTTGCGTCGGTCGCAAGTCCGATCAATACAGGCGATACTTCTTTGATCCCGAACGAGGCCGCCAACTTGGCCGCCTTATTACGAACGGCCTCATCGGTGGTTAAAAGCTTCGGCAACGCGGTCGCCAACGCCTGTTTGGCAACCGCTGGATCACGGTCCTCCAACGGACGATAGAAATTCACGACACGATCCAATTGCCCAGGCTTATCCCATGTTTCAAGCATAGCTAACGCTTCCAATCGCATCGCTTCAGGCATATCGCTTCTCGCGGCGAAGCGTGCGAGAGCCTCTGCGTTCTCTTGATCGCCAAGACGGAAGTTTGCATTGAGCACTCGGCGAAGTAATGCATCGTTCTTCCAGCCAGAATCAATCAACCGGGCTGCCTGCGGCAATGCTTTTTCCATCGGCAGATCGTGAATAGCACGCACTGCTTCCAGGACCACTAATTCGTTGCCATCGGCCAAGTATCGCACCACAGTAGGGCTTTCAAGACGCCTTAGAGCAACCACCGCCGCAATACGTACGTCGGCCGATGGATGGTTGGCCAAGTCGGCCAACGACTGAAGACTTCGCATACCAGCCATCGCCATGATACCGCCGTGTCGCAAGATAGGATCTTGATCGGCATTCTTGGCTAAAATCGCGGCGACGCGATCGATCACCTGGTTCGGGTCCCCATGGGGTCCGGCATTGCCTAGTCCAATCATGGCAAAGTATTGAACCCGCGGGTTTGCGTCTTCCAACAGTTTAGGAAGCCCATAGATCACACGAAGTTCTCCCAACACGCGGCCTACTTGGGCCCGAACCTCTGGGTCTTTGTCTTTCACCAGTTGTGTGGAAAGCAATTCGACGGCCTTCACGCGGTCCGCCATTTTTGCTTCTCCTTCAGCAATCTGTCCAATTCCCCAGATTGCATGCAGCCGGGCCAGTTGTGATGCGCCGCCTTCGGCAGCCACCGACTCGAGCACGTCGAGCTTGTCGCCTTCTGCCAGGGCAAATTGAGCTTTCATCCGAACGCGACGATCTGCATGACCGAGCAGCTTCTTCAGTACATCGTCCGATTTCGCGGTGAAATCACTCGGCAGAAGTTCTTTCACTTCCGCGATTAGCTTGGCATCTTCTGGATTGTCCTTGGTTAGTCGGTAAATGCGTCCCTTATTCAAACCTGTCCAACCATCGACCCAATCGCTGACATACATCGCACCGTCTGGGCCAAAATCAACATCCGTTACCAGGCACTTCCAGAGGAATTCCTCGGAGTCGACCAGTTCATAGCCTGCGCCGTTCGGTTTCATTCGAAACGTTCGGATCCCGCTATTCGCCGGACCGCCACGAAAGTCACATAGAAAAAACGTTCCATCGTATTGCTTGCCGAATCCAGTACCTGGGTAGTGCACCAGTCCACTTGGACCGTCCGAAATATTAAGGATGGGAGGAACTATGTAGGCTGCCTGACCTTCGTGATGCGGATGCCACAGCTTCTCTCGGTTCCACGGCCCGCGATCACTTAGGTACTGATAGGCCATGTTCCAGCCTGCATGACCATCCTTCACAAGATAAATCCACCGAGCCTGATCGCCGCTGTCCGAATTGTTATCGCAAGTAAAAAGGTTGCCGAAATCGTCGAAGGCAAGCTCCTGCGGATTTCGGAGCCCTGTACAAAAGACTTCCAGATTCGATCCATTCGGATTGCAGCGGAAAACGGCCCCAGAACCAGGATCTTTGAGTCGTGTTCCATTGACTTCGATGTTGTACCCACGATCGCCAATGCTGAAATAGATTTTGCCGTCGGGCCCTAACGTCAAGCCGTGCAAGTCATGCCCTCGAAAAGCGAATCGCACTCCGTACCCTTCGCTGAGGGACTTCTTGTCGTCAGCCACGCCATCACCGTCGACGTCCTTTAACTTCCATACATGCGGAATATTGGTGTAGTAAACACTGCCATCAAGCGCCAACACGCCAGCTCCGGTTCCTTCCACGATATCGTTGTAGCCAGAAGAAAAGACCGTATCTTGATCGGCCTTACCATCGCCGTCCGTATCCACCAACATGCGAATCCGATCGTCATGCTGAGTGTATTTTTGAGCGGCTTCAGGATGATGCTTCAGAATGTATGCGCGACGGTCGGCTACGGACTGAGCCGCCAAGTCGTCATTCAACCAATAGTTGTGATTTCGATTGTCCTCGACCCCTTGCCCTTGTCGGTAGGTTTCCGCAACGTAGACGCGTCCTAGATCATCAAGACAAAATGCTACAGGATTGGCGGTCATCGGTTCGGCCGCGAAAAGGCTCATCTCGAACCCTTCGGGGACCCTAAACCCAGAAATTGCATTTTCGCCCTCATCCGAAGCCGGAGCAAGTTGAGGAACTTCTGGCTCAGGCAGTTCGGCATGCAGTGGTAAACTGCCCATGAAAGTCAAAGCCAAGAGCACCCATGACAAGGATAGAACGTTCACTGTCTTCAAAATCAACATACTTCTCACGATACGAATGGAACCTCTGAGAACACTTGACGACACACGGGCGGTATTGTCACGTTTTTCCAGAAGGATGGCGTTGAATAGGAGAATATTTGGCTATTCGCGGTAAACTTTTTAGAGTAGTCCGTTTCGCATGACTTCACAAGATTGCCGTTTCTCGCGAACCTATATACTGTGCGGCTCAAGCCGAATGCGTTCTCCCCTCGATTTAGGCCCCACGAATGAGCGTTGTATGCAGCAAATGCGGAGAAGAGCTCATTGGAGCCGTTAACCGCTGCTGGAAATGCGGGACGCCATTCATTCGCAGCGAAACGGTTAGAACGCCCGCACTAACCGGGCCAGGTTTACCCCAGACGACGCAACTTCAAGTCCCGCCCATTCGAAGGGCTCCGGTTCTGGCAATCTACCTTTCGCACGGAAACACCCAAGACGATGAACCGATCGCGGCAATCATCGAGGAAGAAAACAATGACGCGGAGCATGCACAAGCCCCCGCGGTAATCCCAACGACAATAAGGTTTCTAGACTCACTTCCGATGGACTACCCAAGTCTCGGCGGATCCCTTCTTGCTTTTGTGACAAGCATTGTCTGCTACTATTCGATTATCGGGGTGTTATTTACTGCGGTCGCCGTCATCTTGAACGTCTACCTGTTATCCCATCGACGTTCTACGGCTCGCTGGGTAGGGTTTGGTCTTTCCATACTGTCGTTGCTATTCGCACTGACCCGCACCATGGCAAGTCTCTTCCTTTGGTTCACCGGCATGCGTTTGGCAATGGCTCTGTTCGGTTAACTGGAATTACCTACCGCAAAGATGAACCCTTCCGACAAGAATGATATTCGCCGCGAAGCGATCGCACGACGCCAGGCCCTTGATGATGGTAGCCAGCGGAGCGAGGCCATTCAGCATCGACTTCTTACGGAATTTCCCATTCGTGAAGGTTCCAACTGGCTGGTCTACGTTAGCGTACGCAACGAGGTGAAAACCATGGGCATCCTGGAAGAGGTTCTGCGTGTAAAAGGGCAAGTCGTGGTCCCCTATTGCCTCAGCAATAACGAACTAGGCCTCTTTCTACTGACAGATCTGCAGCAGCTTGAGCATGGCTCGTTTGGGATTAAAGAACCGTTAGCGGCACTTCGCTCTGAACGCTCTGTGCCTTCTGAAACATTGGACACCGTCGTGATGCCTGGCGTCGCGTTCGACCGGCGTGGCAATCGAATCGGTTACGGCAAAGGCTATTTTGATAGGCTGTTAAAGACACTGAGCGGCGACTGTATAAAAGTCGGATTGGCCTACGACTGCCAGATTTACCCCAAAATACCGAGCGAAGCCCACGACCTGCCCGTCGACCATCTAATTACCGAGACGCAGATGATTCGCTGCTCGGCCAAAGTCTAACGTGCGGCCAATGTGCGGATGTTCTCCAGGCCACTTCGAGTGTTCTTAAATAGCGGACCTTCGTAACTGCGTTCGAGCCGAGCGCTGTGGCCATCCCACACCTTCAACAGTTCTTCTTCGCTCCAATACTCGATGCCGATATCCGGGTTAGGATCAGCGATGACATAATAGCCATGAATTCGCCCAAGGCAGACGACCGAGTGAATCTCGCCGACATTCCACCCTTCCGGTAGACCTGCCGCATTACCACTGCCCAACCAGGCCCGTTTTCCGACACGCAGAACAACAGGGCGACGTGCGGCGGCAAGTTCTCCAGCCGAGAGATAATCCATGCGAACCAGATAAGGCGTATCCTTCGTTTTCAGCTTTAAACCACGGTAAAAACCCTTCCACGAAGTTCCTTGTCGAGTAAGACATAACTCGGCCATTTCTTCTTCAGTTGTGGGGATTTTGTAGTAGTTCAACAGCGTCGCAGCACACGCCGCAGTGCACGTTTGGTCTGTGGTCTGGTAGCAGATCCCTTGCGTATCCCAATTCGTCTGGCACTCCGGTGCCTGGCCTATCAGGGGATAGATCAGCGACCAAACGCCAGCTCCGAGCAAGCCTGACATAGGAATGACGCGTCGCCATCCTTGATCACGTAGGCGGTTCGTCGCGATGGCAGCGAGCACAAGTGCCGCCAGAGGGTAAAGATTGCTGAGGACGATCAAGTTCGAGAACGGCAATAGCTCTGTGAGGAAAAGATTCTCCCACACGAAAGCAGTGTACAGCCCAACAAGCGCTATCACGCCGACGGCAGATAGATTCAGAGCAAATACCGACCATTCTCTGGTCCAGGCTCTTGTTACGAAGAAACCACCAAGGCTGAAAATGCCTACAATTAAGTAGCCCGCGATTACATCCTGCATACGAGCCTCCTTTTCTAGTGGGCATTCAGGCCACTCTAGAGTGAGATATGGATGTCCGGCTGTGGGGCCAACTGCCACGTCAACCGTTCATAGATGAGGTATTAGCAATAGTATCGTTAACATTCCATGAAGACCATAGACGATTGCTTCGGGTGACCGCCATAATGCGGTATTTTTCGAACAGAGGCCCTACGGTCTAGCGAAACAAAAAAGCCCCCACCAGAGGACCGCTAGGCCGCTCATGCGGGAGCAATTTCATTAACCGAATGTTAAGCAACTAGAATGCCATACCATGGCTGATGCTAGCCGCACGCGGAGCGCATTTCTCGATAAGCTGCTTTCAGATAAGCAGTTACGACATAAACCTTATTTCATACCCGTCATCTGCTGCTCAATCCACTGCTCAAGTTCTTCCCATTCGATCTCAGGAACTTGGCACAAATCAGGCCGGAGCCTGACTGCATCGCGTACATAGACGTGATGGATCTCCTCTTGGGGCTTATCCGTATTCCAGTGCAGCAGTATTCGCACACACATGGGCAAAGAGCCGGGTACACTAATTTCGTGCGTGCATATAAGAGGAACATCCATCCAACCGATTTGCCTTGCCGCTAGAGCAGGAAACTCTGCATCCAGATCGTTAGTAATAGTGAAGATGGCACTCGCTACGTCTTTTGGATCGATCCCATTCTGGCGAATCATCAAAGCCAACAGCTGCCGAGTCGCTTCGAGGATCTCGTCGCGATCGTTATGAGAAACGGTAGTCGCCCCGCGAACTCCACGACACATCATGACATTCTTGCCCTTCTAATACGGCTACCCAAAGCGGGCCTCGGTAAAACACGTGCTTTCGTCACTCGTAAAATACAAGATCCCCGCCCCAGTTCACAGGGTCATAGGCGTCACCGAAACGAAAAGGGCGATCTTTCCCCGGAATTCGCATCACCGCAATGTGTTTTATATCAACATGTTACAACTTCATTTCATCTTTTCTAAACAAAAACCCCACGAGCCCCTTTGACGCCAGGGCGAGAAGCTATAGGATATACCGTCTCACCTGAAGCGAGTGACGCCGACAGGGAGAAGCGAAAGCTTTTGATCTTTGACAATTTGGTAGTGACCTCTGTTTGAGAACGAAGGTGGTTGTGCTTCTTTGAGATTGTTTACGCAATCTTGGAGAGGCGATCATTTTTGAACTTAAACTAGTTCAATTTTTTTGAAAT